>CALCWL010000215.1 GCA_937906285.1 uncultured Rhodanobacter sp.
AGCTGATGCTGGTGCAGAGCAACGGCATCGCGCAGTGGCTGAAGCTGGCGCTGGCACGAGCCCGCGATGACGGCGGCCTGGGCATCAGCGCGGCGATCGACGTGCAATTGCCGGGGCGGTTCCTGTGGACCGCTTATCGCGCGGTGCTGGGCCGCGAAGCGGTGGCCACCACTTCGCCATTCGACAAGTCGCGGCTGACCTGGCGGCTGCTGCGGCTGATTCCGCAACACGTGGACGACCCCGACTTCGGCCCGTTGCGCGACTACCTGCTGGCCGGGCGCGCCGAAGCCGACGGCCTGCGCCAGTACCAGCTCGCCGCCCAGGTCGCCGACCTGTTCGACCAGTACCAGGTCTATCGCGTGGACTGGCTGGACGACTGGGAACGCGGCGACGACGTGCTGCGCGACGAGTTGCGCGGGCGCCGCACGCCGGTCGACGCCAACCAGCGCTGGCAGCCGCGACTGTGGCGACTGCTGCTGGGCGACGTCGGCGCCGGCGCGCGCGCGCAACACCGTGCCGCGGTGCACCGGGCCTTCCTGGCAGGCATCCACGAACTGTCCGAACGACCCGCGGCGCTGCCACGGCGGATCGTCGTGTTCGGCATCTCCTCGCTGCCGCAGCAGACGCTGGAAGCGCTCACCGCGCTGGCGCGCTTCAGCCAGGTGTTGCTGGTGGTGGCCAATCCGTGCCGGCACTACTGGGCCGACATCATCGAGGACCGCGAGCTGCTGCGCGCCGCGCACCGTCGCCAGCACGCCAAGCCCGGCCTGGCGGCGGCACCGCGCTACGAAGACCTGCACCTGCACGCCAACCCGCTGCTGGCGGCCTGGGGCAAGCAGGGGCGCGACTACATCCGCCTGCTCGACAGCTTCGACGACCCCGCGCGCTACCGCGACCGCTTCAGCGCGATCGGGCGCAGCATCGACCTGTTCCAGGATGTGCCCGGCGACGGCCTGCTGCAGCAGGTGCAGCAGGCGGTGCTCGACCTGCAGCCGTTGCCGCCCGATCCGGCCGCGCGCCGAGCGTGGCATCCCGGCGACGCCACGCTGCGCATGCACGTGGCGCACAGCCCGCAGCGCGAGGTGGAAATCCTGCACGACCGCCTGCTCGACCTGTTCGAGCAGGCCGAACGCGATGGCAGGCCGCTGGCGCCGCGCGACGTGATCGTGATGGTGCCGGACATCCAGACCTACGCGCCGCACATCGAGGCCGTGTTCGGCCGGCTGCCGGCCGGTGACCCGCGCCATCTGCCGTGGAGCGTGGCCGACCAGTCCGCCCGCCGCAGCGCGCCGCTGATCGTGGCGCTGGCACATCTGCTGGCGCTGCCCGAGTCGCGCTTCGCGGTCAGCGACATACTCGACCTGCTCGACGTGCCGGCACTGCGCCGACGCTTCGGGCTCGACGACGACGGCCTGCCCACGCTGCGCCGCTGGATCGAGGGCGCCGGCATCCGCTGGGGCCTGGACGGCGCGCAGAAACTCGGCCTCGGGCTGCCCGCGCTGGAACAGAACAGCTGGCGCTTCGGCCTGCGCCGCATGCTGCTGGGCTACGCCGTGGGCGATGGCGAGAGCCTGGACGGCATCGCGCCCTACGCCGAGATCGGCGGGCTCGACGCCGCGCAGATCGGGCCGCTGGCCAATCTGCTCGATCAACTCGAGGCAGCGTGGAGACAGCTCGGCACCGCCGCCACGCCGAGCCAGTGGGCCGAACGTCTGCACGCACTGCTGGGCAACTTCTTCGACCACGACGACGCCGATGACGCCTGGCGCCTCAACCGCCTGCACGACGCACTGGACACCTGGCTGGAAGCCTGCGGCGAGGCCGCCTTCGAGCGCCCGATTCCGCTTGCCGTGGTACGCGAACACTGGCTCGCCGCGATCGATGAGAACCGCCTGTCGCAGCGTTTCCTCGGCGGCGCGGTGAGCTTCGGCACCTTGATGCCGATGCGCGCGATTCCCTTCCGGGTGGTGTGCCTGCTGGGCATGAACGACGGTGACTACCCGCGCCGGCAAACCCCGCAGGATTTCGACCTGATGGCGCAGCCCGGCCACGCGCGACCGGGCGACCGCTCGCGCCGCGAAGACGACCGCTACCTGTTCCTGGAAGCGCTGCTGTCCGCGCGCGATGCATTCCACCTCAGCTGGGTCGGCCACAGCGTGCGCGACAACAGCGTGCTGCCGCCGTCGGTACTCGTCGGCCAGTTGCGCGACTACCTTGCCGCCGGCTGGCATCACGTCGACGAAACCGCCGACGCACCGCACGCCGGCCAGCACCTGCTCGACGCGCTGACCACCAGCTACCCGCTGCAACCGTTCAGCCGAAGCTACTTCGAGGCCGGCCACGACCCGCGCGTGTTCACCTACGCCAGGCAATGGCAACAGGTTCATCAGGCACCGTCCGCCGTGGCCGCACCGGCCGCACTGGAGCCGTGGTTGCCGGACGCCGCGCTGAGCCTGGGCCAGTTGCACCGCTTCCTGGCCCGGCCGGTCGCGTTCTTCTTCAATCAGCGCCTGAAGGTGCACTTCACCGAGAGCAACGACGAAGCGCTCGACGACGAACCGTTCGACCTCGACCCGCTGCAGCGCCACGACGCTACCCGCCGCGTGTTTGCCGCCGCGCTGGAGAGCAACACGGAGCAGTCCGTGGCCTCGGCAGTGCGTCGGCTCGCCGATGAGGGCGTGTTGCCGCCGGGCGGCTTCGGCGCCGAACTGGCGCAAGCCATCGCCACCCAGGCCCGTGCCCTGGCCGAACGCTGGGAGGCGGCATGCACGCGCTGGCAACCGCTGGAGGCAAAGCACGAATTGCGCTACCGCCGCGGCGACCTGCTGCTGGAGGACTGGCTCACCGATCTGCGCCGCGATGCACAGGGCCAGCAGCGCCGGCTGGAACTGGTGCACGGCGCGTTGCTGGACAAGGACGACGTGCTGCGCATGGACAAGCTCACTCACGCGTGGGCCGCCCACCTGCTGGCCAATGCCTGCGGCGTGCCGACCCAGACCCAGCTGGTCGCGATCGACGCGCAGCCGGCGTTCGCCGAACTGCCACGCGAACAAGCCTGCGCCTGGCTCGACCAGTTGCTCGACGCGCTGTGCCGAGGCATGCGCGCGCCGCTGCCGCTGGCCCGGCGTACCGCCTTCGCCTGGCTGAAGTCGGAAGGCAGCAAGCGCGAGCCGGCCATCGTCGCCGCCGCGTGTTACGAGGGCAATGCATTCGCCCATGTCCCCGGCGAACGCGACCGCGATCCCTGCCTTGCCCGCGCCTGGCCGACGTTCGCGGCGATGCACGCGGCAGGCTTCGAAGAACTGCTGCAGTTGTATCGGCCGCTGGGCATGTCGCTATTGCCGACGGAGGGCGCCGCATGACCGCGCTAGCCACCTTGCAGCCGCTCGACGTGCCCTTGCAGTGCGTGCAACTGATCGAAGCCAGCGCCGGCACCGGCAAGACCTGGACCATCGCGGCGCTGTACCTGCGCCTGGTGCTGGGCCACGGCCGCGCCGGCCCGGCACTGCTGCCGCCGCAGATCCTCGTGCTGACCTTCACCAAGGCTGCCACTGCCGAGTTGCGCGAGCGCATCCGCGCGCGCCTGGCCGAGGCTGCCGAAGTGTTCCGCGGCCAGCGCGCGCCGGACGATTACCTGAGCCGCCTGATGGCGCACTACCCCGCCGACGAGGCCCGCGCACTGGCTGCACGGCAACTGGAACTTGCCGCGCAATGGATGGACGAGGCAGCGGTGTTCACCATCCACGGCTGGTGCCAGCGCATGCTGGGCCAGCACGCGTTCGACAGCGGCCATCCGCTGGTGCAGGAGGTGAACAGCGACGAAAGCGCGTTGCTGGCCGAGGCGGTGCGCGACTACTGGCGCCAGCATTGCTTCGTGCTCGAACGCGAACACAGCGCGCGGATCAGCGCGTTGTGGGCCAACCCGGCGCAGCTGCAGGCCGCGGTTGCGCCCTTGCTGCGGCAACCGCTGGAGCAACTGCGCGTCGGCGGCGAGCCGCTGCCGCAAATCGACGACCTCGCCAGCATGCTGAGCGGACACTACGCCTCGCTGGCGGACGCGGAGCGCGCCGCGCGGCAAGACTGGAGCGAGCACGCGGGCGCACCGGCAACGATGCTGCGCGAAGCGCTGCAGGCCAAGGCGCTGAACGGCAGGACATACACCGCCGCCAAGCTCGACAGCGACCTCGCCGCCCTGCAAGCCTGGATCGACGGCGCCATCCGCCCCCCGCGCGACGTGATCGAACGCGCCGCCCAGACCAGGCTTTCGGCATCGACCAACAAGAACGGCAGCACGCCGACCCATCCGTGCTTCGAGGCGATGGATCGCCTGCTCGCGGCGATCGATGCCACCGGCTCGCCGCAGCCGCTGGTTCTCGCCCACGCCGTACCGTGGATCGCCGCGCGCCTGCAGGCAGCCAAGCAGCGGCTGGCGCAGATGGGTTACGACGACATGCTCACGCGCCTCGACCAGGCCCTGCACGGCATCAGCGGCGAGCGGCTGGCCAGCACCATCGCCACGCAATACCCGGTCGCGCTGATCGACGAGTTCCAGGACACCGATCCGCTGCAGTGGCGCATTTTCCAGCGCACGCATGCCGGGCGGGCCGACACCGGCCTGCTGCTGATCGGCGACCCGAAGCAGGCGATCTACGGCTTCCGCGGCGCCGACATCCACACCTATCTGCGCGCGCGCCGCCGTGCCCAGTCACCCACCTGGACACTGGACACCAACTTCCGCTCCACCGCGGCTCTGGTGCGCGCGGTCAATCACCTGTTCGAACATGCCGAGCAGCACCCGCGCGGCGCGTTCGCCTCCGGCAAGGGTGCCGACGCGCTGGCCTTTTTCCCCGTGCGCGCCCATGGTCGCAAGGAAACCCTGCTGCTGGACGGCAAGCCGGTGGCGGCGCTGCAACTGGCGCGCGCAGCCAGCCTCGAACCGATCGGCAAGGGCGCCGGCCAGACCGAGCTGGCCGATCACGCGGCGGCGTGGCTGGTGCATCTGCTCGACGCGGCGCAGCGCGGCCATTGCGGGTTCGATGATGGCGAACATCCGTTGCGCCCGCTGGTGCCGGGCGACGTCGCCATTCTGGTGCGCAACGGCACGGAAGCGGCCTGCGTGCGCCAGGCTCTGCGCGCGCGCGGACTGGCCAGCGTCTACCTGTCCGATCGCGAATCGGTGTTCGCCTCGGCCGAGGCGGCCGACCTGCTGCTGTGGCTGCGCGCCTGTGCCGAGCCAAGCTCCGATCGCGCGATGCGCGCGGCCCTGGCCACTGCCACGCTGGATCAGGACTACGCCGCGCTGGATCTGCTCAACCGCGACGAAACCTGCTGGGAGGCGATGAGCGAACGCTTCCGCCAGTTGCACGAGCTGTGGTTGAAACATGGCGTGCTGGCGATGCTGCACGAGCTGCTGCATCGTTTCGAGTTGCCCGCGCGACTGCTGCGCCGCGACGACGGCGAGCGCGCGTTGACCAACCTGCTGCACTTGGCCGAGTTGCTGCAGCAGGCCGCTGCCACGCTCGATGGCGAACACGCGCTGTTGCGCCACCTGGCCCACCAGATCACCCAGGCCGGCGAGGCGGGCGCGGAGCCGGCCGACGAGAAGATCGTGCGGCTGGAAAGCGAGGCGGCGCTGATCCAGGTGATCACCATCCACAAATCCAAGGGGCTGGAGTATCCACTGGTGCTGCTGCCCTTCATCTGCTTCGCGCGCGAAACGAAGGCCAGCGACCGCTTCGTGCTGCACCAGCAAGACGGCAGCGCCACGCTCGACCTGGTCGTCTCCGAGACCGACCGTGGACGCGCCGACCGCGAACGGTTGCAGGAAGACCTGCGCCTGTTCTACGTGGCGGTGACACGCGCCATCCACGCCTGCTGGCTGGGCGTGGCCAACCCCAGGGATGGCCAGAAGAAGGCATCCGGACTGCACAAGTCCGCCTTCGGCTACGTGCTCAATGGCGATGAGCCGATTGCCGAGGGCGAGCTGGCCGCGCAACTGGAAGCGCTTGCCGACGAGCAAGCCGAGGTCCATCTCGTCACCCTCGACGCCGCACCGGCCACCCACCGCTACCAGCCCACCCGCGGCGAAGTGCCCATGCAACCCGCGCGCCGCTACCACGGCACGCCGGCCGAACCGTGGTGGATCGCCAGCTACAGCGCCTTGCGCATAGGCCAGGAAGACAACTCGCGACCGGCTGCCCCGGAAACGGCGCGGCAGGATGTGCTGGCCGAAGGCCTGGCGGGCGAAGCGGTCGACCTGCCCGCGGCCGGCACCGCGGTCGGCATCCATGCGTTCCCGCGCGGCGCCGAACCGGGCACCTTCCTGCACGAGTTGCTGGAGTGGTGCGCGGAGGCGGGTTTCGCCGCCACCGCCGATTCACCGCAGGCGCTGCAGGCCTTGATTGCACGCCGTTGCCAGCGGCGCGGCTGGGACGAATTCGCGGACACCTTGTCGCAGTGGCTGCCGGACTTCCTGCGCACGCCGCTGGCGCTGCCCGATGGCCAGCGGGTGAGCCTGGCCGACGCCGACGGTCATCGCGCCGAGATGGAGTTCTGGTTCGAGGCCCGCCACGTCGATACGCTGGCACTGGATCGGCTGGTCAGCGCGCAGACGCTGGCGGCACGCCCGCGCCCTGCCCTGCTCGCCGACCAGCTCAACGGCATGCTCAAGGGCTTCATCGACCTGATCGTCGAGCACGGCGGCCGCTGGTACGTGGTCGATTACAAATCCAACTGGCTCGGCGGCGACGCGCGCGCGTACAGCGGCGAAGCGATGGACGCCTCGGTGCGCCACAGCCGCTACGACCTGCAGTACGCGATCTACACCCTGGCGCTGCATCGCCAGCTGCGCGCGCGCCTGCCGGACTATGACTACGAACGGCACATCGGCGGCGTGCTGTACCTCTACCTGCGTGGCGTGGACGGCAACGGCCACGGGGTGCATCGCGAACGGCTGCCGTTCGCCCTGATCGACGCCATGGATCGCCTGTTCGCCGAAGGGGAATCGCGCGATGCCGCATGAGCGCACGCTGGGCCTGCTGCAACGCGACCAGCAACAGCATCGCCTGCGCCCGCTGGACGTGGCGCTGGCGCGCTTCATCGCCGAACGCGATCCGCACGGCCCGGCAACGCTGCCGTGGCTCGCCGCCGTGCTCAGCCGGCAGCTCGCCGACGGCCATCTCTGTCTCGACCTCGCCGCGCTGGAAGCCCTGGCCGACGAACAGGACTGGCCCGCACACTGGCGCCAGGCGCAGGCCGCGCTGGGCGACGGTCACGCGCTGCTGGCCTCGCGCCTGGTCGCCGATCGCGACGGCTTGCCGCCGGACGCGCCGCTGGTGCTCGACGGTCCGCGCCTTTACCTGCGCCGCTACTGGAACCATGAGCGCCAGGTGGCTGCCGCGATCCGTCAGCGACTGCAGCCGATCCAGCCGGTGCCCGATGCGCTTGCCGCGGAGCTGGCGCGCCTGTTTCCCGCGACAGCGACCGGCCTGCCCGACTGGCCGAAGATCGCCTGCGCGCTGGCGGCGCGGGGCAGCTTCACCGTGATCACCGGCGGCCCCGGCACCGGCAAGACCACCACCGTGGTGCGCCTGCTCGGCCTGCTGCAGACCCTGAACCTGCGCGACCAGCCGCATCCGTTGCGCATCCGCCTGGCCGCGCCCACCGGCAAGGCGGCCGCACGGTTGAATGCCTCCATCGCCGAGCAACTGGCCCGGCTCGATGTCGACGATGCCACGCGCGACGCCATCCCCGCCCAGGTCGAAACCTTGCATCGCCTGCTCGGCGCACGGCCGGACACGCGCAGGTTCCGTCATGACCAGGGCCACCCGCTGCACCTGGATGTGCTGGTGATCGACGAAGCCTCCATGATCGACCTGGAAATGATGTCCGCCGTGCTCGCCGCGCTGCCGGCCAGTGCACGGCTGATCCTGCTCGGCGACAAGGACCAGCTTTCGTCGGTGGAAGCGGGCGCCGCGCTGGGCGACCTGTGCCAGCGCGCTGAGGCCGGCCATTACAGCGACGACACCGCCGCATGGCTGCGCAGTATCACCGGCGACGACATCCGGCCCTTCGTGCGGGCGGACGCGCGACCACTGGATCAGCACGTCGCGATGCTGCGTTACAGCCATCGCTTCGCCGAAACCAGCGGCATCGGCCAACTGGCGCGGGCGGTCAACGCCGGCGACATCACGCGCATCACGAACCTGCTGGAAACGCCGTGCGCCGATCTGGCCTGGGTTCCCGCCGCCAGCAGCACGGAAGTGGCCGAGCTGGCGATCGACGGCGGCGGCGCGCGCTTCACCGGCGACGGCACGGCCGCGAGCCGCGGTTACCGCCACTATCTCGAACAGCTGCGGCACTGGCGCCCCGACGCCGACGCCGGCCCCGCCGCGCACGACGAGTGGGCGCGCAACGTGCTGCAGGCATTCAATCGCTTCCAGTTGCTGTGCGCGCTGCGCCGCGGGCCGCATGGCGTGGAAGGGCTCAATCAGTTGATCGCCGCCGCACTGCAGGCGCAGGGCCTGATCGAAGCCAGCAGCGGCTGGTACGAGGGCCGCCCGGTCATGGTGACCCGCAACGACTACGCCCTGGGCCTGGCCAACGGCGACGTCGGCATCTGCCTGCGCACGCCCGACGACCACGGTCAGCTGCGCCTGGCCGTGGTCTTCCTGGCCAGCGGCGGCGACGGCTCCGGCACCCGCGTACGCCACGTGGCACCCTCACGGCTGGGCGAGGTCGCCACCACCTACGCGATGACCGTGCACAAATCGCAGGGCTCGGAGTTCGAACATACGGCGCTGGTCCTGCCAGCCGAAACCAGCCCGGTGCTGACCCGCGAGCTGCTCTACACCGGCATCACCCGCGCGCGCCGCTGGTTCAGCCTGCTCGGCAGCGAGGCGATCCTCGCCGACGCGGCGGCACGCCGCACCCGCCGCCATTCCGGCCTGGCCGAGCGACTGGCGGAGGACGTCCGCGACCAGAGCAGTCCCGCGGCCCCTGCCACCTGACCGCAACGCACCGCCACGCAGCCGGCCCAGCCCTTGCCGTCATTCCTGCGAAGGCAGGAATCGCACCGCCCTGCGCGTCCGGGCCACCGAACCACGTGCGATCCCAGCCTTCGCCGGGATGGCGGTCGGGATAGTTGCAGGCATGACGACGCGGTGAACCTTGCCCTCCAGAACTTCGACGACACCCGCAAAAAAAAAAAGCGCCGCCGCGGAATCCGCAGCGACGCCATGTTCAACGCCTTGATCGGCTCAACTCGGCGTGCAGCTCCCGGTCGTCAGCGATTTCGTGGTGACGCTGCCCGAGCCGTTCACGTCCAGCTGCGCGCCGGGCACCTTGGCGGTGATGCTGCCGACGCCGCTGCTGCCACTGCGATAGCAGGCGGCGAATACCAGCGGCGTGCTCGGCTTGAGCTGGCCTTGCTGGCCGAAGGTGACGATAGTGCCGCTCTTGGCCTGGATCGAGACGTTGGTCTGCGGGTCGACGCTGCGCAGCAGGATCGAGCTGCCTGCCGCGTATGCCTTGTTCGCCGACGCGGCGCCCGCGGGGTAGGTATAGACGAGCCAGCCCTGGTCGTACGCCGTGCCGCCGGAGGTGCAGCCGGCAGTCTGGTCGCCCGGGCACATCGAGACCAGCTGGCCGCGCGTGATCGCCTCGCTGCGCGCGTAGTTCAGGCTGGCCAGCATGGCGTTGCTGGCCGAGCTGACCTGGTTGCGATGGATCACGTCGCGGAAGCTGGGCACGGCGATCGCCAGCAGGATCGCCATCACGGTGATGGTGATCATCAGCTCCAGCAGGCTGAAGCCGCGTACGCGGTTGGGCATGGCCGTCACGGCGCTCACCAGCAGCTTCCGTTGCTGTTGGAGGAGGCCGAGGCCGGGCCCGGTGTCTTGTTGCCCGCGTTGTCGATGGTCAGCGGACCGCACACGTCGTTGGCCTGGCCGCCGACCGGCGTGGCGGTGGCCACGAAGGCTTGCGACGAGGAGCTGGCCACCACGGTCACCGAGTAAAAGCCCTTCTCCGAGATCGCCGGATCGCTGAAGCCGACTTCGGTGAGGCTGCCGTAGGCATTGGTTGTGGCGTACTGGCGCTCCTGCGCGGTGGCAATGCGCAGCAGCAGTTCCTGCCCGTCCGCCCGGTGCGCGCGGAACGCGTAGCGCCCGTAGGTCGGGATCGCGATGGCGGCGAGCACCGCGATGATCACTACCACGATCATCAGTTCGAGCAGGGTGAAGCCGCGCATGCGCCCCATCGCCCATTCCTTCTGCTTGCCGTCACAGGTCATTGTTCAACTCCCGCCACGCGCGCCGACGCCAGATCGCGTCATCGATATTGAGGTTGCCGCCGCCCTGCAACTCCAGGCCCGGGATCAGCAGTTTGCCGCCGCCGATCACCGACGCCACCGGCACCGAGCCGCCGGTGGGCGGATTGTTGACCAGGCCGCCCACGGTACTCACCCCACTGGCCCAACCCGAGGTCGGGCCGGCCGGGCCGGACAGACCGCCGCCCGAACCGCCGGTGGCCGCGTTGAGCACCATCAGCGCACCGCCGATCGTGGCGCTGCAGGGATCCTGGCTGCCCGGGATCAGCGTGGTGATGATGGCACGGTTGGTGTTGAACAACGCACCGGCGGTCACCACCATGCGCTCGCCCGGAGAAGAGGACAGATTCAGGTCGATGTACCAACCATTCTGCGCCAGGGTCAGCGAGTTGTCGGTCAAGCCGCGCAACGTGTTGAGCCCGTTGGCGGACTGCGCCTCATACAGCGTCTGCTGCTGCAGGTCGGCCTTGACCGCGGTGATCGGGTTGCCGCTGGTGTCGAGCTTGTCGCGAATGCCGTAGATCGACTGGGTCAACGCGCTGGTGCTGGTGTTGTCGTCTGCACCCAGGTACTTACCGGTGCCGAACACCACGATGAAGCGGTTGGTGGCCGGGTCGGGGAACAGCCGCGGCATCACCGTGATCGGTTGCGCACCCTGGGTGGCCGGCTTGAATGCCAGCGTCACGTGCGCCTGCCAGTTGGCCGGATTGGGATCGGTCAGGTCGAAGCGCCACAGGTTGCCGTTGAGGTCGCCGGCAAACGCCACGTCGTCGATCTGGTCATTGTTGTAGTCCCCGAGCACCACGGACGACAGGCCGCCGCTGGTGACGCCGCTGATCGTGGTCAGCGTCTTCAGCTCGCGCAACAGCGTGCCGGTCTGCGCATCCAGCACGAACAACGCGCTGTAGCCCTTGGACGCGGCCGCCAGCGTCACGCAGTTCGGCGGGCGATCGGACTTGCTGCAGTCGGGGAAATAGCCGCCCGGCACCAGCACCACCCACTTGCCATTGGCCAGGCGACCGATGTTCGGTTGGCCGAAGGTGTAGCCCAGGTCGGCGGGGTCGCCCACGCCGCTCACCGCCGGGGTATCGGCGTTGAACTCCCACAACACCTTCTGACTGGCATTGGTCTCGGTGACTTGGCTGGGATCAGTGATGTCCAGCGCGTAGATGCCGCGGCCGCCCAGGCGCAGGCCGCCCACCAGCAGCGTGTGCCAGCCCTTCGTGGTCACGGCAGGCGTGGAGGTGTCATTGGCGAAGTAGACATCGCGCGTCACCGGCGTGGCGTCCACGGTCGGAGCGAACTTGAAGTTGGTCCTGGCCGTGAGATTGCCCAGGTTCGGGTACACCGTGCGCGGCACGTAGGCGAATATTTCCTTGCCCGCGTCGGCGTCAGGCACCGCCACCGGCGGCGTCGACGAGTCCAGCACCATCTTGGCGTTGAACGCATGCAGCATGCCGTCGTTGGCGCCCACGTACACCGCGGGCGTGCGGTCCTGATAGATCTTGGCGAACGCTTCGTAGCTGTGGCAGGTCGTCAGCGTCGGCGCAGTCACGTCGCAGGTGGTGTTGTCGTTGGCCATCGCGGTGGCCTCGGGCGAACCCGCGGGCCATGCGCTGTGGTAGCCGCTCGACGGTGCGCCCACGTACAAGGCCTGCGAGTTGATGATGGCGCCGAGCAGGCTGCTGCGCGTGCGGTAGACGCTGCCTTCCAGCGCGCGCGAACCGCGCAGGTAGTCCAGTCGTGCCTGCCCGGTATCCGTGCTGCCGGTGCTGGCTGGCAGGCCGCTGAGCAAGGTCTGTGCGCTCAGGTAGCTGCTGCCGGTGCTGGCGGTCAGGTTGTCCAGCCCGGTGAAGGTGCGGAAAGCGGCGCCGCCGTCGAACGAACCGTCCGCCTTCTCCTTGGCGCTGAGGATCTGCCGGTTGGCCGGCGGGGTCTTCGTCGCGTCAGTGAGGATCACGCCCGCATCCCACTGCAGGCCCGCCACGGTGCCGTCGACGTTCGCCGTGATGGCCTGGAACACACCCGTCCAGTCGCCCGAACTGTAGCCCGAGGTGAAGCCGATCGCGCCCTGCACCAGCACGCTGGTATTCAGTGCGCTGGTGGTCGCCGGCACGTTGCGTGCGCTGATGTTGGTCAGGATGTTGGTCAGCTGGTCGACCAGGTTCTGCGGGTTGGCTGCATTGAAGTAGTCACCGCGGCTGTTGATGGCGGCGTGCCAGGTGTCGTCGATCGCTGCCGGATCGTTGTTGATTGGCCGCGGCCAACCCGTACTTCCGCTGGAGTTTGTCTGCCCGCGCCGCAGACGGCATAGATCGTTGTTGGCGTCCGTGCAGTCGGCGTCGGTCGAATGGGTCAGGTTGCCGGGTACGCCCAGGGTCACCATGTACTGCACCAGGTGCGGCCAGTTGGCGGGATCGTTCTTCGGGTTGAAATACTTCTCCAGGGCCGGCGAGGTGGCGCCGGTGACCACGCCCGTCGTGGTGTCGGGCATGTACGGCGGCACGATCTTGCCCTGGGATGGCTTGTACAGGTCGGGGCGCAAATTGGTCGCCCAGTAGTTGAACGCGATATTGGCCAGCGACGAGGTGTAGACGCTGCCCTGCACGTCCCAATACACGCGGGACTCGGCGGTATTGGCTGGATAGGCGGTGCCGTCAGGCAAATTGCCCGACACGGCCGACTGCGACGTCTGGAACGGGGTGGGCAGAGTTGGATCGCCCTCGTTCCAGTAACCGTCGGTCACCAGCATGTGGTAGTTCTGCCGGCACACCAGCTCCAGGCCGTCGGCGCTGCTCGTCTTGGGCGGATCCCAGTACGGATCCTGGAGGTTGCCGGTGCCGCCGGTATTGCCATTGCCACGCTGAAAGAACTTGCCGGCGCGAATGGTCGAAGCGCGGTTGGGCGTACCGCCGCTGGCGTCGGTCTGGAACATCCAGTTGAAGAATGCGCTGCGGTAGCAATTGGGCGGAGTCTTGATCGCACCGGATTGCTGGATGGCCGAAGGACTGGACGTGGTCGACGAACTGGCATCGCATCCGGACGCATCGATCAGGCTGGTGATGATCGCGCTGCTCGGCAGCTTGAACGTGCCGTCGTTGATGTTCTGCCAAGCGACGCGGATGCTGTTGCCGAAACCGCCGGTGACGGTGGTTGCGCCGAGCGAGCCGAACACGCGCGACAACGCGGTTTTCGTCATCAGGTTGCGCGTGCGGTAGTAGGCATACCAGTTGGCGAAGTTCTGCCACTGGTTGACTGACTGGCCATTGATGGTGACTGTCGTGTTGGGGACGGCCACAGCCTCCCAGTTGGAGCTGGTGTAGAGGTTGCCGCGACCGGCGCTGTCCGGGTTGCCGAACGTATCGACCGTGATCGTCGGCGCCGTGGACTTGTAGCGGTAGTAATACGGGCCGCCGTTCGGATAGGTGTTGCCATCGGGGTCAGTGCTGCTGCCGTCCATCGGCGAGCTGCCATAGCCGCATTTCCAGCGGTTGTCGCTGGCGACCTGCGAAGTATCCGTGACCGAGACTGTCCAGGTGACGTAGTTCGCCGTGGCGGCGGTGTTGTCGCCATCCCTGCGGGTGTATCCCGAACTGCTGCTGATCCGGGTCCTCAGGCTGGTGCCCGAATAAACCGTGGCGATACCGCTGCCACTGGTGTTGTCAACGTTGCGCGTCCAGAAGCGGTGTGTGCCGCCGTTGGAGGTGTCAGAAGTGTTCAGCTGGCAACTATCCGTGTCCGCGTTGGCCGCGCAGGTAGTTCCGAACATGGCGTAGTAGGTGACAGTGGTCTTGTAGGTAAGAACACCGGTGAGATCCGTCAGACCGGTGGGATCAGTCGTGCCGTTGGGATTGTTGCGGTAGCTGGAATAGGTATCGGCCGTCACCGGCGAATACGGGCGGTTGACGCCGATGCCGTCCAGCCACACGGCAGCCAGCGTCTTGTCCGCGTTCGGGAACATCGAGCCGTCGGCCTTCATCGGCGGCGAATAAACCACGTTGGGGTTGTAATAGACACCATTTATGGCCTTGGAGCGGACGTCGCTGGCGGCCGCGATGCGCGGGTCAATCACGCCGGCGCAGCGCCACGGCCCGCTGTAGTCCGCAGGCGAAGATGCGTTCCAACCGGTACTCTCATTGTCCCAATCTGGGATGTAATAGGTACGGCCGTTATATGAATGGGCAGTTGACCATGGTGGATGGTCGCCCATGTAGTTGCTGGCCATGGAGCCGGAGTCGTCGAACGTCACCACGATGTTCGGCGGCACCGCCTGGGTCACGTTCGGCGGCGTGGGGCTGAGCTCCACGATGCCGCTTGTCGCTGCCGTAGCCGCGGAAGCGGGTGCGGAAACGAAGCTGCTGCCGGCGGCGACCAGCGCCATCACCGACAGCGTCGCGGGCACCTGGGCCGGTGCGGAAAGACCGCCCAGGGCGGTGAGCACGGCACCCATCAGCGCCGACGACATGCGTCCGGGAAGAAACCGACGACTGGACATGGTTTGGATACTCCGACTCAGTTGCTCTGGCTCAATTGCTCTTGGCCGCGAAGGTGCTTTCCATCACGCGCACGGTGTTGGCGCTGCCGCCCGTGGCGCGCGCGGTGATGCGATAGATGTGGCGGCTGGCGCTGGCGGTGCCGGTGCCGGTGCTGCCGGTGGTGCCCGACTCATGCAGTCCGCCGCTGACCCCCGGCGGCAGTTCCACGCCGAGGTCCTCGATGATGTAGCGCGGGTTTTGCGCCAGCTTGCCGTCACCACTGGTGTAGCCCGAACCGCTGTAGCCCTTGTACTCGGTGGAGCCGGCGGTGACCCAGCCCTGCTTGGTGCGGAAGTCGACCACGTTGGCGATCGGGTTGGCCGGGTCGTACACGTAGCAGTCGGTGAAGATGCCGGTGCCGCAATTGAGGTGGGCGGTGACGTTGGTGGTGCTGGTCCACAGCTTCCACTCGGCGCCGCGCAGCGCGGTCATCGCGCTCATTTCCGCCTGCTGCGCATTGTGCAGGCCGCCGGCCATGCGCTCCTGCAGCAGCGAGCGACCGGAGGCGCTGATCGCCAGGATGGTCAGCAGGATCAGGAAGATCAGTGCCACCACCAGCACCGCGCCGCGCTGGGCGCGCGGGCCGGTTCGCATCGACAGTGGCTTGTTCGGTATCGCCATGGTTCGGCTCCAGGAAAACACTCGCACGGCGGTACCGGTGAGGGCCGCCGCCTTCATCACGGGTTGTAGTTGCGCACGGGCACCAGCACGCTGAACTCGCGCCGCAGCAACTGGTCGGGGAAGCCCTGATCGCTGGGCTTGATGGCATGACCGGACGGCGCCAGCAGGCCGGTGTTGGCATCGGCGCTGTAGCGGTAGTTCAACTGGTTGCCGGTCAGCGTGTACAGCGGCGTCTGGCCGTCCATCAGCAAGCTGACCTCGATGCTCACGATGCCGCGCCACAGGCAGCCGGTGCTGGTGAGCGCATTCAACTCGCCTGGCGGACAACTGGTGGATGCATCCACATCCTTGGCGCTGAGGAAGCTGATCTTGCCGTTGGCATCCTGCACGCCGTAACGGAAGTCCAGCCGCTCGACACCGCGCACCAGTTCGTCCTCGGAGCCGCCGCGACCGGTGACGCCGTTGACCCGTCGCATCAGCGCGCCGGTCAGCGGCGCCTTGCCGTCGTTGTTGACGCTGACCAGCTTGAGGTAATAGGTGACGGTCTGGAAATCGCGGTTGACGTCGAACACCTTGGGCGCCGACTCCGGCTCCTGCGCGGTCGGCAGGTTGGCCGCGCCGGTACCGAAACCGTCGGTGGTGTTGGCGACCGGGGTGATCACGCCCACGCTGCTGGCAGTAGCGGGAAAGATCTGCGCGTTCGAGCAGTCCGCCAGCATGAACAGGTCGCCATTGGCGGCATTGCTCACCGGCGGTTCGCCGGTGCGCTGCACCAGCGTGATCGAGGTAATGGTGGCCGCGCTGCTGCTGGTGGCCAGGGTGCTGCCGGTGACACCTGGGGGGACGATGGCCCAGCCGGCGGCGGGGTCGACGTAACGCACGGTGAGCACGTCCGCGCCCTTGACCCGGTTGTCGATCGCCGTGCCCATCGCCGGGATGGAGCCGACGGTGGTGTGCGGATCGACCGGTTGGCAGGCGGTGAGCGTGCAGTCATAGCCGCGCATGAACAGGAACGAGGGCATCGAATACGGCGCCGTGGGGGCGGCCGGGTACGAACCGCTGCCCCACGCCGTGGTGACGTCGCCGAACGCGCCGCTGACCGCGCCGGCGGCGCCGATCAGCTTCTTGGCGTAGACCTTGGGTGCGCGGATGTGGTCCAGCGCGTTGCCGCCCGAGGCGACCTTGGCCACGCCGCCGGTGTTGGTGCAGTACTGCCCGTTGGCCATGCGCAGGTCGGTGCCCATGCGGGTCACGGCGAAACGGCCGGCCTCCTGCAATTGTGCCAGCTGGTTCTGCGCCTTGTTGCTGCTGGAGGTGGAGGCGAACACGGTGACGATGCCGGCGGCTACCAGCAGGCCCAGCACCATGGCCACCATCAGTTCGATCAGGGTGAAGCCGCGCGCAGCGCGCGACAGCATGCGGAACGCGCTCATGGCTGGAAGTCCCACGTGAAGGATTGTGCTTCGCTGTCCCGATGATCCTTGTCGCCGGCGCCCTGCTCGTTCCAGTTGATCGTCATCGTGCAGTTGCCGCCATAGGGCGGCCGCATGGCCAACTGCGAGGTGGGGTCGTAGCCGGCGGAGCCGACGCCACCACAGGCGATGCTGGCCGTCGGGTTGGGCAGGAAGGTCTTCAACTGGCTGCTCCACAGGCGCTGGTCATGGGTGGCCAGCTCCGCCGCGTCGCAGGCTGCGCCGGACCCGCAGCCGATCGAACTGGACGAGACCGGATAGCTGGTGCTGTTGTAGTCGCCATTCCACACGCCGATCGGGTTGGCACTCATCCGCGCGGCCATGCTGTTGGCGAGGAACACCGCCTGGGTGCGCACGTAAGCGGCGTGGTTGGAGCGCGTGGCCATCACCATCAGGCTGGCCAGGCCGATCAGGCCGATGCTGAAGATCAGCACGGCCATCATCACCTCGATCAACGAGATGCCTCGCTGACGCGACAGGACTTGCATGGAATTCTCCCTGATACCCCTGCATGCAATGTACCCGTCGCGCGAGGCGCGGCCAGCCCCCAGCCGACCGGCGGTAGGAATTGGCCGATGAGCGGTGCGGTCGTTGTCGGAAAGGGTGAACCCGATCACGCGGCGAGAGGAGCCTTTAAAGCCCTTCTCCCTCCGGCGACCGCAGGGAGTCCCCTTGCGGGTGAGAAAGTGGCCCGAAGGGCCGGATGAGGGTGTGGGGAGAAACCTGCAGCCACGCCTCGACCCCGAACCCTCACCCCAACCCCTCTCCCGCAGGGAGAGGGGCTTTCCCCGCCCTTCTCTCGCCAGCGACCAAAGAGGGAGGCTTCAATGCGCTGGCGGGCGATAATAGCCCGTGGTTCAACTCACTGCCGCAAATCTTCTGGACAATCCGCATGTCTCTTCGCCACACCCGCCCCGCCACTCCGCCCGCACGCCGCGCCACGGATCCCCGCCGATGACCGCCGACCGCCTCGACATCTGCCGTCCCGACGACTGGCACGTGCATCTGCGCGATGGCGCCACGCTGGCCTCGGTGGTCGGCCATACCGCGCGCCGGTTCGGCCGCGCCATCGTGATGCCCAACTTGAAACCGCCGGTGACCACGGTGGCGCAGGCGGAGGATTACCGCCGCCGCATCCTCGCCAACCTGCCACCTGATGCCACCTTCCAGCCACTGATGACGCTGTACCTCACCGAGGCCACGCCGGCGCAGGAGATCGAGCGGGCCAAGGCCAGCGGCACGGTGTTTGCGGTGAAGTACTACCCGGCCGGCGCCACCACCAATTCGCAGGACGGGGTGCGCGACCTGGAGCGCGTCAGCCACGTGCTGGAAGCAATGCAGCGCCACGACCTGCCGCTGCTGCTGCACGGCGAGGTGACCAACCCCGCGATCGACATCTTCGACCGCGAGCGCGTGTTCATCGAACGCCACCTGATGCCGCTGCGCGCGCGCTTCCCTGCCCTGCGCATGGTGCTGGAACACATCACCACGCGCGACGCGGCCGAGTACGTCGCCGCCGCCCCGGCCAACCTGGCGGCCACAATCACCGCGCATCACCTGCTGCTGAACCGCAACGCGCTGTTCGCCGGCGGCCTCAACCCGCACCACTATTGCCTGCCGATCCTGAAACGCGAGGCCCACCGCGCCGCCCTGGTGAAGGCGGCGACCAGCGGCGATCCGCGCTTCTTCCTCGGCACCGACAGCGCGCCGCACCCACGCCACGCCAAGGAATCGGCTTGCGGCTGCGCCGGCGTGTACAGCGCGCACGCCGCGATCGAGCTGTACGCCGAAGCCTTCGACCAGGCCGGCAAACTCGACCGACTGGAAGCCTTCGCCAGCTTCCACGGCCCGGATTTCTACCGCCTGCCGCGCAACCGGGAGCGCCTGCTGCTGCAACGCAAGCCCTGGACCGTCCCGGCCGAGCTCGCCCTGGGCGATGCCACCTGCGTGCCGATGCGCGCGGGGGACACGGTGGCGTGGTCGCTGGTCGAGAATTGACCGTCGAGGGCCCGGCGCCACCTCACGGACGGACATCCGCGGCCGCGCCTGCACCGGGTTTCACGGCCCCAAAAGCAAGCGGCCCGATCCGGAGATCGAGCCGCTTGCGTGTGCTGCATCTGGTGCCGGAAATAGGAATCGAACCTACGACCTACGCATTACGAATGCGCCGCTCTACCAACTGAGCTATTCCGGCAAAGAGCCGTGGATTTTACGGTGCCCGCCGCCCCCACGCAACCGCGCAGGGTCGGCGATGCCGGAGTCGGTGAACGGTGCCCGCCGCTTCTCGCGACGATGCGGGAGCTGGCGGGCGGTGCGGCCCTGCGACCTGACCGTAACAAGGTCGTCAGAAGCCGGCCGAGCCGCTGGTACCGACCACGCGCAGTTCCTTGGGCAGGGCGAAGGTGATGCTTTCCGGTTCGCCGTCCAGTTCGCGCACGGCGCCCGCGCCCCACGACTGCAGGCGGGCGATCACGTCGCGCACCAGTTTCTCCGGGGCGGAGGCGCCGGCGGTCAGGCCGATGCGCTGCACGCCATCGAGCCACGCGCGATCGATGTGTTCGGCTCCATCAATCAGATACGAAGGCACACCCTGTTTCGCGGCCAGCTCGCGCAGACGGTTGGAGTTGGAGCTGTTGACCGAGCCCACGACCAGCATCAGGTCTACCGCGTCGGCGAGGCGGCGCACCGCATCCTGGCGGTTCTGGGTGGCGTAGCAGATGTCGTCCTTGCGCGGACCCTCGATGCTCGGGAACTTCGCGCGCAAGGCCTCGATGATCGCCTTGGTGTCGTCCACCGACAGCGTGGTCTGGGTGACGTAAGACAGCGCCTGCGGGAACTTCGGCGCCAGCGTGGCGACGTCCTCCAGCGACTCGACCAGCAGGATCTGCCCGCTGTTGGCGGGATTCCACTGCCCCATCGTGCCCTCGACCTCCGGGTGCCCGGCATGGCCGATCAGCACCACGCTGCGGCCGATCCGGCCCAGCCGCGCCACCTCCATGTGCACCTTGGTCACCAGCGGGCAGGTGGCGTCGAACACCTTCAACTGCCGCTGCGCGGCCTCCTCGCGCACCGCTTGCGAGACGCCGTGCGCGCTGAAGATCACGGTGGCGCCATCGGGCACCTCGTGCAGTTCCTCCACGAACACCGCGCCGTCGGCGCGCAGCTTGTCCACCACGTAGCGGTTGTGCACCACCTCGTGGCGCACGTAGATCGGGGCGCCGTAGGACTCCAGCGCACGCTCGACGATGGCGATGGCGCGGTCCACGCCGGCGCAGAAGCCGCGGGGGTTGGCGAGCAGGATGTCCAAGACGACCTCGATTTCGAAATTCACGTAGGAGCCCGCTTGCGGGCGATGCTTCTCGAGGCATCAAGGCAAAGGCATCGCCCGCAAGCAGGCTCCTACCGAAGGCCTATTATCACACGCTGTCCGCGGGCTTGCCGGCAAACAATCCGAATACGACCAGCATGACCGCACCCACGGTGATGGCGCAGTCGGCGATGTTGAACACCGGGTAGTTCCACTGGCGAAAGTACACGTGGATGAAGTCGGTGACCTGGGCCGCATGCAGACGATCGACCAGGTTGCCCAGCGCGCCGCCGATGATGAAGGCCAATGGCAAGGCGGTGCTCCAGTCGCGTCGCGGCGTACGCGCCAGCCAGGCCACCAGCACCGCGCTGATCGCCACCGCCAGCACCACGAAAAACCAGCGTTGCCAACCTGCGCCATCGGCGAGAAAACTGAAGGCAGCGCCGGTATTGAACGCCAGCGTCCAATTCAGGAACCCGGGGATGACCTCATGCGGTGTGCCCATCGGCTGCAGCGCATGGATCGCCCACCACTTGCTCAGCTGATCGAGCGCGATGACGGCGACGGAGAGCCACAGCCAGGGGAGTGCGTTGGGTTTGGTCATGGGAATGGAGTACCAGGTTGCCCCGCAGGAGCGCACCCTGTACGCGACGCTCTTTGTCACGCAGCGAAAGAGCATCGCGCACAGGGTGCGCTCCCACAGGAGTTGCGGTCAGAACCAGCGGCGATCCTCGCCCGGCCCTTCGACGTTGCCGACGCAGCGGCCACAGAGCTCCGGATGCTCGGCGTGGCTGCCGACGTCGTCACGTCGGTGCCAGCAGCGCACGCATTTGGCGGCATCACTGACGCTGGCGGAAACCCAGGCTTCGGCGCCATCGAGTTCCACCTTCGCAGCCTCATCCGTGCGCGGCGTCAGGGGTGCCAGCGCGAAGTCGGAGGTGATGAAGAAGAAGCGCAGCTCGTCGGCCACCTCGGCGTAGCGCGCCGCGAGCGCGGCGTCGGCGTGCACGACCAGCTTCGCCTCCAATGCCGCGCCGATCTGCTCGGCCTTGCGCATGCCTTCAAGCACGCGCGAGGCACTGTCGCGAATCGCCAGCAGGTCGGCCCACCAGCGGCGCTGCTCGGGCGTCCCCTGGGTGGACACCAGGCCGTCGTACCAAGTCTCGAACAGCACGCTTTCGCCCCGCTCGCCCGGCAACTGCTGCCAGATTTCCTCGGCGGTGAAGCCCAGGATCGGCGCCAGCCAGCGCACCAGTGCCTCGGCGATGCGGTACATCGCGCTCTGCGCACTGCGCCGGCCGCGGCTGTCGGTCGGCATGGTGTAGAGCCGGTCCTTGGTGATGTCCAGGTACAACGCGCCCAGTTCGTTGGTGCAAAAGTTCTGGATGCGCGACACCACTTCGGGGAAGTCGTAGCGCTCGTAGGCGGCGACCACCGCCTGTTGCATGTCGAACGCCTGCTGCACCGCCCACTGGTCCAGCAGCAGGCTGTCTTCCACCAGCAGCAGGTGCTGCGCCGGATCGAAGCCGTCGAGGTTGCCGAGCAGGAAGCGCGCAGTGTTGCGGATGCGCCGGTAGCTGTCGGAGACGCGCTTGAGGATCTCGTCGGAAACCGACATCTCGTTGCGGTAATCGGCCGAAGCCACCCACAGGCGCAGCACGTCGGCGCCCAGGGTGTCCATCACCTTCTGCGGCGCCACCACGTTGCCCAGCGACTTGGACATCTTGCGGCCGTTGGCGTCCACCGTGAAACCGTGGGTAAGCACCTCGTCGTACGGCGCACGGCCGTGGATCGCCGACGAGGTCAGCAGAGAGGACTGGAACCAGCCGCGATGCTGGTCGGAGCCTTCCAGATACATCACCTTGTACTGCTTCGCGTCGTCGCGCTGCAGCTCGGGCCGCTGGCCGATCACCGCGAAGTGGGTGACGCCGGAATCGAACCAGACGTCCAGCACGTCGGTGACCTTCTCGTAGTCGTTCGCCTGGTCGCCCAGCAGCGTGGCGGGATCGAGCGCGAACCACGCGTCGACGCCGCCCTGCTCCACGATCTTCGCCACCTGTTCGAGCAGCGCGACGGAATCGGGGTGCGGCTCCTGCGTGACCTTGTGCACGAACAGCGCGATCGGCACGCCCCAGGTACGCTGGCGCGAGATGCACCAGTCCGGGCGGCCCGACACCATGCCGGCGATGCGCTCCTCGCCCCAGCCCGGTACCCAGCGCACGTCCTTGATCGAGGCCAGCGCAGTCTTGCGCAGGTCCGCCTGTTCCATCGAGATGAACCACTGCGGCGTGGTGCGGTAGATCACCGGCGTCTTGTGCCGCCAGCAGTTCGGGTAACTGTGCTCGATCCTGGCGAAGGCCAGCAGCACGCCGCGCTGGCGCAGCAGGTCGACGATGGCGTCGTTGGCCTTCCAGATGTGCATGTTGGCCAGTTCGACTCCATCGGCAGTCGGCGTGTCGGCATGGTACGCGCCGCGCGACCCGACATAGTTGAGCAGGCCGATGCCGTACTCGCGCGCCACCACGAAATCCTCCACGCCGTGGTCGGGCGAGGTGTGCACGGCGCCGGTGCCGTCTTCGGCACTGACGTGGTCGCCGAGGATCACCGGGACTTCGCGCGGGTAGAACGGATGGCGCAGCATTTGCCGTTCCAGTGCCTTGCCGTCGGCATGGCCGAGCACGGTCGCCTGCGCCAGGCCGTAGCGCTGCGCCACGTTGTCGACCAGCGCGCTGGCGACCGCCAGCAGCACGCGGCGGCCGTCGCGCGCAGGTCCTTCGATCAACGCATACTCGAGGGCCGCGCCCAGCGACACCGCCTGGCTTTCCGGCAGCGTCCAGGGCGTGGTGGTCCAGATCGGGATGGCGACGACGGCATCGCCGGCATCCACGCCGAACTTCGCCGCCAAGGCCTTCGCGTCCACCGCGTCATACGCCACGTCGACCGCGGGCGAAACCTTGTCGCCGTACTCGATTTCCGCCTCCGCCAGCGCGGAGGCGCAATCGAAGCACCAGTACACCGGCTTGGCGCCGCGCAGCACGTGGCCGTTCGCCACGATGCGCGCCAGCGCCCGCAGCATGTCGGCCTCGTACTTGAAATCCATGGTGCGATACGGGTGCTCCCAGTCGCCGAGCACACCCAGCCGCTTGAAGCCGGCGCGCTGCGTGTCGACCTGCTCGGCCGCGTACTCGCGGCACTTCTGCCGGAACGCGGCGGCATCGAGCTTGTCGCCTGGCTTGCCGAACTTCTTCTCCACCGCGATCTCGATCGGCAGGCCGTGGCAATCCCAACCCGGGACGTACGGCGCGCGGTAACCGGCCAGCAGCTTGGACTTGACCACCATGTCCTTGAGAATCTTGTTGACCGCGTGCCCGATGTGGATCGCGCCGTTCGCATACGGCGGACCGTCGTGCAGCACGAACACGCGTTCGCGGCCGGCGGTCTCGTGCTGGATCTGCGCATAGCGGCCCACTTGCTCCCACTGCGCCAGCCAGCCCGGCTCGCGCTTCGGCAAATCGCCGCGCATCGGGAAATCCGTGTGCGGCAGGTTGATGGTGCTCTTGTAATCGTGGGTCAT
>CALCWL010000216.1 GCA_937906285.1 uncultured Rhodanobacter sp.
TGCGCGCGCAATCGCGCGGCATCGCCAGCGCGGTGGTGGCGATCAGCGCCGGCGGCAGCGAGCGCTATCAGCGCCGGCTCGCCGACGGCAGCACCGAATCGGTCGAACGCCAGCGCAAGCCGGCCATCGAACCGCTGCTGCGCGCGCTCGCCCGGCTCACCGCCGCCGGCGCCGAGGGACTGGAGCCGCGCCGCGAGCAGGCGGTGCTCGCCGGCCTGCACCAGCGCACCGGCACGCTGGAAGCGCAGACCCGCGCCGAGACCGCCGAACGCATCGTGCGCCAGTACGCCCGCCGCGCGATCGTCGGCGCGATGGCGGCGGTGGCGCCGGGCAGCGATCTGGTGATCCAGGGCGTGCTGGCGACCGGTCTCACGCGCGCGCTGGCCGAGTTGTACGGCGTCAAGCTCAGCGAGGTGCAGATCGAGGACTTCGTGCGCCAGGCCCGGCTGACCCTGCGCACCGGCAGCTCGATCGTGCTGGCGGTTGCCGGCAATGCGCTGAAGGCGTTCCCCGGCCTGGGCACGCTGGGCGGCGGCGTGCTGCACGCGTTTGCCTACGCGCTGATCTTCGACTCGATGGGCCGCGCCCTCGCCGCTTCGCTGGCCGAGCGGCAGACGCTGGACCAGGACGACGCCGAGGCACGCCTGAAGACCCTGCTCGCCGATGCCGGCGGCGCGCGCCTAAAACAACTGGCGACGCTGACGATGGACACGCTGCGCGAACCGCGCGGGGAATGAACAGGTGTCTGCGACGATCGCGGCCCCGGAGGGCGGGCACCGCCCGCCGCTTCCCGTCCCGGCAGGCAAGCGCCGGCGGGCAGTACCCGCCCTGCCTGGCCTGTGGCGCGAGCCTTCGTGGCGTTGCCGAATCCCGGCTTCAATGAAACTGATCGTTCGCCGGAACCCACGAGCTGGAGGCGGCAGCGGGTGCGTGAACCGGCGCGGCAGGCGACAGCTCCGACACGCAGCCCGGCGGCAGCGGGCCGCCGGCGACACGGGCGGCAGCGCACTCGGCGGCGTTGTCGAATTTCACCATCGGCGTGGAGACTGCCGGTGCCGGCGTGCTGGCGGCCGCGGCCGGCGCCAGCGGTGCGGCGGGCGCCAGGTGCAGCGGCGCATACGCGCTGGCGGCGACCGGCGCCGGCGGCGGATCGGGGTTGCGGCAGCCGAACAGCGCGATCGGCAGCAGCGGTTTCACCGCGCACTCCACCCGCACGCCTCGCGGCAAGTGGAAGGTGCGCTTGACCGTGGTCTTTTCCACCGCGCGGCGCAGCGCGGTATCGACCGAGCTTTCGTCTTCGGGCGTCCAGTCCTGCTCGAAGCGGGTGGGCCGGTAGCCGACATCAGGCGTGCGGTGACGCATGATTTCGGTATCGCCGCTCGGCTTCAGCTGCACGTAGTCGCCCACCGCGCCGTGCTCCTCGCCTTGCGCTGCCCCGGGTCGATCGCCGCCGAGCTTGCCCGCGGCCAGCGAGGGCGCGTGCTGGCTGCCGGTACTGGCGGCGGCACGAACCGCCGGCGCAGGTGCCGACGGCGGCGCGACGCTGGTGGCGCCGGCCGGCTCGCCGACCGTGGCGGTGTCGCTGCCTTGCGGACTGGCCTCCGGCGCGCGGCTGATCTCGGCAGTAGCCGGCAGCGGTGGGGCCGAAGCGGCGGGCGCGGGCGTGACCGCCGCCAGCGCAGTCGGGGCCTGCAAGGTCGGGCGCAAGGTCGCCGGCGTCATTGCCGGCGCAGGGGAAGCACGCTGCAATTCCACCTGGGTCGGTGCCAGCGCGCGGGGCGGTGCGACCACCTCGACCGGCGTGGCTTCGGCCAGCTGCACGGACTGGGGCAGCTGCGGCACCAGGCGCGGACCTGGCGGGGCGACCGGCGCGGCCGGCGCCAAGGTTTGCGGTTGCGGACGCGGCACCTGCGGTGGCGCGGGCGCCGGTTCCGGCGCTTCGCTGAGCGGGGCCAGCGTGGTCGGCGCCGCGACTTGCAGCGTGATCGCCGGCGGTGCGGCGACCGCAGGCACGCTCGCCTGCGGCAAGGCCAGCGCGGCCGGCGGCAGGATCGGGCGATTGCCTTCGGCCTGCGGCGGACGTTGCAGCTCGGGCTGGGGCGCCGGCTGCGCGGGAGCCACCGACGCCGGCAGGGTCAGCGCCAAGGGAGGCGCCGGCACGGCCGGTGCCGCCGGTTTGGGCAGCGGCAGCGGCGTCGGCGCCGGCAGGCTCGCCGGCGGCTGCGGTGCAGCAGGAGGCACGGGCTTCGCGGGAGTGACGGCGGCCGTCAGCGCGAGGGCATTGGCGTTCGGTTCGACGCGCGGCGCGGGATGCTGCCTGCCCTGCTGGCGCGGTCCGCGTTCCTTCGGCGGCGTGCCATGTACCGGCGGCGGTGGCGGCGGTTCGGGCGGCTCGATCAGGCGCACCTGCAGCAGCGGTTCGCGCGCGTTGTCCGGCAGCACGGTCGGCTCGTAGGCCGGACCGAGCACGAACGCGAACAGGCACAACAGATGCACCAGCAAGGTGCCGAGCAAGGCCAGTGCACGACGCCCCCGCGACGGCGGTGGCGCGCGCCGGCGCAAATGGTAGACACGACCGCGCGTGGCCGCCGCCAACGGCGAATCCAGCAGGACCCGCGCGGGGTTGGCGGCGCGACCGGTGGAGGGCGAATCCGGGGACGGCGCGGGCATGCGGCCAGTGTAGCGGGCGCCATCAATGGCCGGTGCCGCGCGCGGCCTTGCGCTCGCGCAACTCCTGATCCACGGCGCGGTCGGGCGTGTCCACCGGACAGCCCTGGGCCAGCGGCTTGCCGGCACGATACATCGCGATGCAGCTCTCCACGCTGGGCGGAATGAAACCGTGCGTGCGGCCGTCGGGCGTGCTGGCCGGGGCCATGTTGAGGCGCATGTCGCCGCTCTTCGCCGACGGCGGCGGCGGCGGGTCGCCACCGCAGCCGCCGGCGAGCATGGCCAGCGACACCGCGCAATGGATGCGGATGCCGCCGGGGAGGTGGATTGTCGTTTTCTTCGTGGTCTTGTCCACCAGCTTCTGCAACGCGCTGTCGACGGAGCTGCCGCCCTTCTCCCAGTCGTCCGCGAAGCGAGTGGGCTTGTACTTGATCGGGCTGTCGTGGCGCATGATCTGCGTATCGCCCTGCGGCATGCGCTGGACGTAGCCGGGCACGGGCGCGCTGGAGGCAGGCGCCGGTGGCAGCAGCGGCTGGCCATGCTCGTCGTACAACCGCGGCGACGGGGGCTGCACCACCATCGCGCCTTTGGCCGGCGGCTCCGGCCGCACCCGCGGCGGAGGCGCTGCGGCGGGCGGCGCCGGCGGCAAGGCCAGCGGCGGCGGCGCATGGCTTGCCGGCGTGTCGTCGATCAGGCGGATCTGCAGGAACTGCTCCGGGGCCGCCGCCTCGCGCGGTACCGGCGGGCGCGTGCCGTACCAGGCCACCAGCGCGAACAACGCATGCAACAGCAGTACCGCGGCGAGCGTCCAGCGATGCGTGGCCCGCTCGACCCGTGGCTCGTGCCAGCGATGCCGCTGCCGCGTGGCCCGCGCTCGCCAGTCGCCAGCCGCGGGCACGAGCTCGCGCCGCTCGGGTTCGGGCGGCTCGGGCGTGGCTGGCTGGGGCTGCGGCGCAACGGCGATGGCGGTGCCTCGTGGAAATCGGTGGGCGGTCGCAGCATGGCCGAAGGCGATTGAACCCCGCTCGACCGGCGTGACGATCGCGTCGCCGGGGCGCGCGACACCTGGCACAGACAGCCGCCGACGCCGCACGGTTCCCCGCAGTGCAGCTTGACCCCACTTGCGCATGGCACAAGGCTAGCCCATCGACGCCCCGCGCCGATCCCCCGTCATGACCGCCCTCGCCGCTGCATCGCGCAGGACGACCATGACGGCCCGCTTTTCCAGCCGCCCCGCGCGGCCTCGGGCGGTGCCGTTCATGCCACGAGGCTGCGCCCTTAGCATGAGGAGGGTCGCATCGTGTCCTACACCACGGAAAGCATCCGCAACATCGCGCTCGCCGGCCACGCCGGCGCCGGCAAGACCACGCTGTTCGAGGCGTTGCTGCATGCCGGCGGGGCGATCCAGTCCACCGGCACCGTCGAGCGCGGCAACACCGTTTCGGACACCGACGCGCAGGAACAGGCACGCGGCCATTCCATCGACAGCTGCATCGCCCAGGTCGAGCACGGCGACTGCCGCATCAACCTGATCGACACCGCCGGCTACGCCGATTTCCGCGGCGGCACGCTGTCCGCGCTGGCGGCGGTGGAGAGCGTGGCAATCGTGGTCAACGCGATCAACGGCATCGAGCACGGCACGCGCCGCATGATGATGCACGCCCACCAGCGCGGCCTGGCGCGCATGCTGGTGATCAACAAGATCGACTTCGATGGTGCCGACCTCGCCGCCCTGGTCGATACGCTGCGCGAGGAATTCGGCAGCCAGTGCCTGCCGGTGAACCTGCCGGCGCAACACGGCAACCGCGTGCTGGATTGCTTCTTCCACGACGACGGTGCCACCGACTTCTCCTCGCTGGCCGCGGCGCACCAGCAGATCATCGACCAGGTGGTGGAGATCAACGAAGCGCTGATGGGCCGCTACCTGGACGAGGGCGAGCAGGCACTGGGCGCCGAGCAATTGCACGATGCCTTCGAGCAATGCCTGCGTGAAGGCCACCTGGTGCCGATCTGCTTCACCAGCGCGCGCACCGGTGCGGGCGTGAAGGAACTGCTCGACGTCGCCGCGCGACTGTTGCCGAATCCGGCCGAGGGCAATCCGCCGCCCTTCGTGCGCGGCGACGGCATGCCGCTGCGCGTGAGCGGCAATGCGCGGGCGCCGGTGATCGCCGATGTGTTCAAGATCATCAACGATCCGTTCGTGGGCAAGCTGGGCGTGTTCCGCGTGTGGCAGGGCACCGTGCGGCGCGACAGCCAGCTGCTTGTCGACGACGGCCGCAAGCCGTTCAAGGTCGGCCACCTGTTCCGCCTGCAGGGCAAGAACCATGTGGAGATCGAGGCGGCGATCCCCGGCGACATCGCCGCGGTGGCCAAGGTCGAGGAAATCCACTACGACGCGGTGCTGCACGATTCGCACGACGACGACCGCATCGCGCTGGCGCCACCGACCTTTCCCGCGCCAATGTTCGGCCTGGCGCTGGAGCCGCGGCACAAGGGCCAGGAGCAGAAGCTCTCCAACGCGCTGGCGCGCCTGGCCGAGGAGGATCCCTGCTTTCGCGTCGAGCACCACAAGGAACTCAACGAGACCGTGGTGCGCGGGCTCTCCGAGCTGCACCTGAAAGTGATGCTCGAGCGCATGCGCGAACGCTACGACGTGGAAGTGGAGACGCGCCCGCCGCGCATCGCGTATCGCGAAACCATCGCCGCCCTCGCCGAAGGCCACCACCGGCACAAGAAGCAGACCGGCGGTGCCGGCCAGTTCGGCGAGGTGTTCCTGCGCATCGAGCCGCTCGATCGCGGCGCCGGCTTCGAGTTCGTCGATGCGATCAAGGGCGGCGTGATCCCCGGCCAGTTCCTGCCGGCGATCGAGAAAGGCGTGCGCCAGGCGATGGAGCGCGGCGTGGTGGCCGGCTACCCGCTGCAGGACCTGCGCGTCACGGTGTACGACGGCAAGTACCACCCGGTCGACTCCAAGGAGGTGGCCTTCATCAGCGCCGGCAAGAAGGCCTTCCTCGACGCCGTGACCAAGGCGCATCCCGTGCTGCTGGAGCCGATCGTCAATGTCGAGGTGGCGATCCCCGAGCGCCACGTCGGCGACGTCACCGGCAGCCTCGCCGGCAAGCGCGCGCGCATCCTGGGCACCGATGCGCAGCGTGGCGGCGAGCTGGTGATCAAGGCGCAGGCCCCGCTGGCCGAACTGATCGATTACCCCACCGAACTGAAATCCATGACCGGCGGCCGTGGCCGCTACAGCCTCGACCTCAGCCACTACGAAGCCGCCCCCGCCACCGTGCAGAAGCAGTTGGGAGAGGCATGGAAGCCGCGCGCGGAGGAGGATTGAAGTGCATCGGCTGGCCTCTTGCCGGCGCACCACGCTACGATGCCGGAGCACTATCCAGTTCACCACCAGCCAAGGGAATTGCTGATGAAGTCACTGCTGCTCGTTCCGACATGCCTGCTGCTGGCATGCGTCTCCACCCTTTGCCTGGCCGGTCAGTCGGCCGACGGCTCCAACGCACGGCCGGCTTCGACTCATGTCGCCCCCGCGGACGCGCCGCCACCGCCACGGCAGACGCCTGACATCGAGCGCACCCTGCGCGCCATGGACGACGCCTCCACCCAGGGACACCCGGATCTCTTCGGCCAGTTTGCCGGCATGCGGCGCCTGTTCGAGGGCGATTACCAGGGCGCCATGAAGTACTTCCGGATCGGTTCGCGCTACGCCGACAAGATGTCCCAGCTCAGCATCGCGATGATGTATCTCAACGGCCGGGGCGTGAGGAAAGACCGGGCCAGTGCCTGCGCCTGGATCACGCTGGCCGCCGAGCGTGGCTACCCTTCCTACGTCAACGCGCGCGACCAGATCTGCGCCGCGCTGACACCCGCACAACACACGCAGGCGAACACGATGCTGGCCGCGTTGATGGCCGAGTTCGGCGACGCCGTGGCCAAGCCGAGGATGAAGCTGGCCCTGATCTCGGCCAGGAACTCGCTGACGGGATCGCACCTGGGCCACGACTCCGGCGTCAAGGTCATGGGGTTGAACGCCGACAATCCGACCCACTGCGGCGGCAACCGTCTCGTCCTCGGCGGCGTGGAGATTCCCCGCGAGGGATGCGGCAGGTACGACCCGTCGCTGCTGGACGCAAACCGTTATTTTGCCGCGCGGGACGCGCAATGGTTCGGCACGGTGACCGTCGGCAAGATGATCAAGGCGGACCCGCCGCCGTCCACCGCACCGGGTGCAAGCGATCACTCCCACTGAGTGGGTCGCCCAAAGCCGAACCGGGATGAGTCACTGCCCCGATGGCGCGCGCCTTTCAGCGCGCGCCTGGAGGACAGCCCAGGTCGAACCATGCCGTCTCGGCACGCGTGACGCCGAACCCGTGAAGTTCCGCGCCAACCGGCAGCCTAGTAATCCCTGGCCCCGAGCAGCCCCACCGCGTAACCGGCCTGACGCAGCCGCGACGTGGCCCGGGAGCTCAGCATGACCAGCACGAGCAGACCGACCAGCGGCACGAGCATCAGCGCCAGCAGCACGATGCGCCCCCAGACGGGGTAGTCCAGGCCGCGGGCGATCCTGTAGATGCCGGTCCAGGACATCCCCAGGCAGACCAGCAAGGCGAGCAAGGCGATCGGGCCTACCGCGGCGCGCAGCGCGGCGGCGAGGAAGTACAGCAGGATGGCGTAGATCACCAGCTTCTGGCCGGAAGCGACATCGTCCAGCGACGCGCTGCGCTTTTCGCGAAGCTCCAGCACGGCACCGGGACTCTGGTACGGATTTTCCATGATTTCCCCCTGATCGGATTTGAACGACGTTTACCTGAAGGCAAGCGCGAAGCGCGCCTACCTTTCCCCTACAGCCGATTGCCCCGCTTGATCGCCAGGTAGCGCTCGATCAGCGCGCCGGACAGTTCGCCGCAGCTCACGTCCAGCGTGTTGATGCCTTCGCGACGCAGCGCTTCGTGGGTGCGTTCGCGATCGGCCAGATAGTGCATGGCGGCGGCGCTGCGGATGCTGCCTTCCAGTTCGTCGCCGGGGTCGGCGGCGGCGTGGTCGAGGGCCAGTTCGCGCAGGCTGACCAGCATCACCAGGTGACGCCGGGACAGCATGCTCACCGCGGCGCGCAGTTCGGCGTCGTCCTCGTCGCGCACGTTGGTGATCAGCACCACCAGCGCGCGACGTTGCTGGTGCGCCTGCAGGGCGCTGGCAGCGGCGAGGTAGTCGGTAGCCAGCGGCATCGCGTGCAGGTCGTAGCCGGCGCCGAGCAGCATGTCCATGCCGCCGCTGCCCTGTTGCGGCGGCAACCAGCGTTGCTGCTGGCCGGTGCAGGCCAGCAGGCCGACCGCATCGCCCTGGCGCAGCGCGATGCTGGCCAGTGCCAGCGAGGCGTTCAGCACGTGGTCGAAATGCACCCGGCGATCATCCTGCGCCAGCAGGCGGCGACCGCAGTCGAGCATCAGCACCACCTGCTGGTTGCGCTCGTCGCGGTACTCGCGCGAGATCAGCCGGCTGCTGCGCGCGGTGGCCTTCCAGTCGATCTTGCGCAGGCTGTCGCCGACGCGGTAGTCGCGCAGTTCCTGGAACTCGGTGCCTTCGCCGCGGCGCCGCTGCAACCGCGCGCCGACGCTGCGCGAGGCCAACTCCACGCTCAAGCCCGCCAGCTCGACCAGCGCGGCGAAATTCGGATACACGCGCACCGTCGATGCCGCGCCGAGCACGCGGCGCACCGACCAGCAACGCCACGGCGAATGCAATTGCACGTGGCAGCCGTCGAAGGCGAACTGGCCGCGCGCGTCGGGCGTGACCGCGTACTCGAGTCGCACGTCGCCGCCCGCGGGCAGCCGCAGCGTGTGCGGCATGCCGCGCACTGCCCAGCCGCCCGGATGCAGGTCGTGCAGGCGCAGCTTCTGCGCGCGCCGCGTGGTGCCGCGAAGGTGCAGGCCGACCCGCGCCTCCGGCCCCAGCGGCAGCACCGGCGCCAGTTCGCGCGACAGCTCGGGCGACGGCATCCGGCGCAGACGCCAGCCGTCGACGAACGCCAGCAGCGCGATCGCGCCGCCGCCGGCCAGCCACGCCGCCAGCGGCAGCCAGCCGAGGCTGGCCAGCACGCCGAGCACGGTCCAGCCGAGCAGCAGCCACAGCAGCGCGGGCGCCGGCCGCATCATTGGCGCGGCGCCGGCACCTTGTGCAGCAGCGCCTTGAGCACGTCGTCGGGACGCTGGCGTTCGAGCAGCGCTTCCGGCGCCAGCAGCAGACGATGGCGCAGCGCTGGCAGCGCGACCGCACGCACGTCGTCGGGGGTGACGAAATCGCGGCCGTCGACCGCCGCCTGCGCGCGCGCCAGCCGCGCCAGCGCCAGGCCACCGCGCGGACCGGCGCCGCCGATCACGCCCGGCCATTCGCGCGTGGCGCGCACGATGCGCACCGCGTAGTCGGTCACCGCGGCATCCATGCGGATCGATGCCACCGCCTGCTGCACCGCCAGCAACTGCGCCTGGCTCAGCACCGGCTGCACCTGCGACACGTCGAGGTCGGCGGCAACCTTGCCGTCGATCACGCGCGCGACCATGCGCCGCTCGTCCTCCAGCCCCGGATAGCCGATCACCACCTTGATCAGGAAGCGGTCCAGCTGCGCCTCGGGCAGCGGATAGGTGCCCTCCTGCTCGATCGGGTTCTGCGTGGCCACCACCATGAACGGTGCCGGCAGCGCGAAGCGACGACCCTCGATGGTCACCTGCCCCTCCTGCATCGATTCGAGCAACGCGGCCTGGGTCTTGGCCGGCGCGCGGTTGATCTCGTCGGCCAGCAGCAGGTTGGCAAACACCGGGCCGCGGCGAATCTGGAAGCGTTCGGTCTTGGGATCGTAGATCGCGTGGCCGGTAACGTCGGCCGGCATCAGGTCGGGGGTGAACTGCACGCGGCCGAAAGTGCAGCCGACCGACGCGGCCAACGCACGCACCAGCAGGGTCTTGCCCAGCCCGGGCACACCCTCGATCAGCACGTGGCCGGTCGCCAGCAGCGCCAGCAGCACCTGGTCGAACACCTCGGCCTGGCCGATGAAGGCGCGGCCAACCTGCTCGCGCAACGCGCGCACGTGGTCGCCGAGTTCGGCGGTGGAAGGCGGCGGCAAGGCCGGCGCGGCGAGCGTATCGAGAGTCATGGACGGTTCCTTGGGATGCTCTGAATGATTCCAGCGTAGGCGTCACCGCGCTGTCTGCCCGCAGATCGCCGGCGCGACGCCGAAGGCAGACTGGCCGTCTGTCGAGGCGGTGGGCCGGTGAGCTGCGGGCAGACAGCGCGGCCCCAACTGCTTGTATTCAAGTGACGGGGTGATGTCCAAAAGGCCCGCATATCGCCGCGCGCGACTTGCCCAGACAGCCAGTCTGGACGGCGCCTCGCACGACAATCTGCGGGCCTTTTGGACATCATGCCGCCTGCGCTGGAATCATTCAGAGCATCCTTAGTCGGGCCAGGGTGAGGATGGAAGTGCGAAACGCCTGCGCGTTCGCCGGTGACTGGAACGCTTGCGCGACGCGCGCCTCATCCAGCGCGCTGCGCTCGGCCAGGCGCGCGTAGAGCGCCTCGCCATGCAGCATCACGCAGGCCGGATCGCGCCGACGCAGGCGCGAGAGCACCGCCTGGCAGGCGAGCGCGTGCAGGCTGCGGCCGCTGTCGCGGCGATAGAGGAATTCGCCGGCGGCCTGCACGTGTTCGAGCAGGGCGCGGCGATGCGCCGGCGGCGCCGGCAGCAACGGGCCGAGCCGGGCGCTGCGCATCGCCATCCACGCGGCCAGCAGCAGCGCCAGCGCGAGCAGCGCGGGCCAGCCCTGGATCGCGAGGAACTTCAGGAACGGCGGACCGTCCAGCGCATACACCAGATAGACCGCGCCGCGGCCGCGATTGGGCTGCAGCAGACGCCACGCAAACTCCTGTGCCGCGGTCTGCTTCAGCGCGCTGCGCGCCAGCGGCGCAAAGCTGGACAGCACGCTGACCGTGCCCTGCCCCAGCGGCAGGCGCGCGTACAGATAGCCGTCGTGTGGCGTGCCGATCGCGGCGTCGAGTTTCGCCACCGCGCCGGGCTGCAGCCGGAAGCGCGAACCGCACAGGGCGACGTCGTCGCGCTTGCTCGCCGTTGCGCCGTGCAGGGCCACGCACTCGAACGACGCCGAGCGCGGATCGAGCAGACCGAGCGCATCGAACAACGGCGTGCGCGCCACGCTGGCCGATCCCGGCGACAGCAGCAAGTGACCGCCGCCATGCACCCACGCCACCAGCCGTGCCGCCGCGGCGGCATCGACGCGGCCGGCATTTTCGCCCAGCAGCACGGTATCGCCAGGGCGCAGCGGCAATCGCGCCGCACTCAGCGTGGTCAGTGACCGCGCCGGCAACTGCAGCTCGTGCAGCATCAGTTCCAGCGCGAGGAAACGGTTGCTGCGCGCCGCGCCGTGCGGCGGAATCGCCTCGCTGACGTCCTTGCGTTCGAAGGTGGCGAAGAAACCGGCGACCAGCAGCGCCAGCGCGGCCCCGATCAGGGCGGCGATCAGCAGCGACTTGCGATTCATGTCGAGGCCCCGGGCTGCGCCGGCCAGCCGGCCAGCAGTTGCTCGACGGTGGCGTCGTCCGGATAGCGTCCGGCGTAGGCGGCGAACTGCCAGGTGCGCACGATCTCGATCACGCGGCGGCTGCGTTGCGGATCGTCGATGGCGCGCGCCTGGCGCAACCAGTGCGCCTCGGTGGCGTCCGCTGCGGGCGGCTGCCGCAACTCGCGCGCGGTCTGCTCGACGCAGCCGCGATAGAGCAGCGCCAGGGCCTCGCGCCGGCGCTGTGCCTGCCACAGCGCGCGTGCCGCGCCGGCGAGGTCGGCGGGCAACGCGGCGGGCGCGTCGGCCATCGACGATATCGGCGGCGACAGTGCCGGCGCGGCCTCCTCCTCGCGCACCAGCCAGCGTCCGCGCCAGCGCCAGCCCAGCCAGATCAGGCCGCCGAGCACGCCGATCAGCAGCAGCCACAACAGCAGCTGGAAGAATCCGCCCAGCAGGTGTCCGAGCCAGGGAAACAGCGGATTGACCGTCGCCGTGGCCGGCTTCGGCGTGTACTTGAATTCCCAGCGCCGCACCGTGTGTTCGCCGCCGAAGCGCGGGTCGCGATAAGCCTGCGCGGCCGCCTGCGCCAGGCGCGGGTCGGACGCATCCGCACGCGTGCCGAACACCGCGTCCAGCGACACGCTGGCCGGTTTGTCGACTGCCACGGTGTGCACCTCGGCCGTCGCCTGCGCCTGCGCGGCTGGCGTCCATGCGCCGAAGCAAAGCAGCGCGCCCGCCAGCAGCGCGACGCCTTGCAGCCGCGCGCGCAAACGCCGGAAGGCCAGGTCGATGTCCCACGCCTCCAGCTGCGTGCGCCGGTTGAGATACAGCGCGAAACCGCAGGCCACGTACAGCGGTTCGATCACGCTCGTCGCCAGATAGGCCACGCCGGCGCCGACCAGAACCCACGCGGTCGGGATCACCTGCGTGTCGCCGCGCCCCAGTTCGATCAGCGATTGCGGCCGCCACTCGTGCGGAATCAGCAGCAGCGCGAACAGCCACACGCTGAGGAACAACACCAGTTCGAACAGCAGGCAGAAATAGGTGAGCAGGCTGGTTTCCCCCACCAGCCGCCGGCGCAGCACTTTCCAGCGCGCCGAACGCTGCGCCCGCGTGCTGCCTTCGAGCAGATCCAGCGGAAGGCGCAGCGCGCGGTTGCTGTCGATGCGCAGCCAGGTCAGCGCGGCCAGCGTCCGTCGCCACGGCCAGCGCGCTTGGCCGCGCAGGGTCTGGCGCCAGCCCGGTGCCTGGTCGAACACCGCCCGCGACAGCACGTACAGCGGCAGCCGGTCGAACAGCGGCTTCAGCCACCACATCAGCACCCAGCCAAGCCACGGCCAGCCGAGCGCGACACCGAGGCCGTTGCACAGCACGAACAGCGGCAGGGTGAAGGCGAACCAGGCCGACCACACCGGCCGCGCATGCGTGCGCAGCATCGCCGCGCCGAGATCCAGCGCTTCGCGCGTTACCCGCGGGCGCAATACCACGCCGATGCGTTCAAGCTCCACGCCGCACCGCCCTGCCGCCGCGCCACAACCAGCCCAGCACCAGCAGCCACAGCACGCCGGTGACGCCGAAGCGCAGCGGGTCGGGCAGGCTGGCGATGGACGACCAGTACGCCTCGATGAACGCCGCCACCAGCAGCATCGCGAATGCGCCCAGCGCCAGCTGCGCGCCGACCCAACCGGCCTCCACCAGCGCCGGGCCGCGCCGCCGCCGACCCGGTGCCAGCAAGGTCAGGCCCAGCTGCAGGCCGGCGCCACCGGCGATCACCAGCGCGGTCAGCTCGAACGGCGAATGCCCCGCGACGAAACGCCAGAACGGGCCGCCGTAGCCGATCGCGGTGAGGTGGCCGGCGATGCCGCCGATCAGCACGCCGTTGGCGCCCAGCACGTAGACCGCGCCGACGCCGAACACCAGCCCGGAGGCGAACGTGCGGAACGCGATGCCGACGTTGTTCATCACGTAGAAACCGAACATCTGCAGGTCGGTGCCGCTGCTGCGGCCGATGTGCGGATTGGCCGGGTCGTACATCTTCTCGAACTGGGCCAGTTGGGCGCTGCTGAAGAACGTGTGCGCCAACTCCGGCCGCAACTGCAGCAGCAGCAGGATCGCCAGCGCCGGCACGTAGAACAGTACCGCCGCCAGCGCCATGCAGCGCCACTGCGCGCGCACCAGGCGCGGAAAGCCGGCCAGCAGGAAAGTCGCCACCCGATGCCAGCGCGGCGGCGGCGGCCGGTACAGCACGCGGTGGCCGTGCTGCACGAGCTGCTGCAGCCGGTCGGTCACCTCGTGGCTGTAGCCGCGCCCGCGGGCCAGCGCCAGGTGGTGGCAGACGCGCCGGTACTCGGCGGGGAAATCCAGCGCCTGCTCCTGCCGCAGCGTGCGCCGCGGCTGGCGGTCCAGCGCATGCAGCCAGGATTGCAGACGATCCCATGCCTTGCCGTGCAGGGCCACGAAGCGTTCCTGTTTCATGCGCGCCCCAGCAGCCAGTTCACGTGCGCCACCAGTTGCCGGATCGCCGCGGTGTCGCGCAGGCCGGTGAGCGGCGTCAGCAGGTTGGCCAGCTCCTCCTGGCGCTGCACGGTGAGCTGGCCGGCGCGCTCGGCATAGTCGACCAGCGCGGCCTGTTCGTCGGCGGACAACACCAGCGGCAGCGGCAGCGCCGGCACCGCCGGCACCTGCTGGCCGGCCGGCAGCTCACGCGCATGCACCACCATGGTGCCGGCCACGATGTCGCCGAGTCGGCGCGCATGCGGATCGACCAGGGTGCTGACCAGACCCACGCCATAGACACCGGGCAGGATGTCCACCGCGCGCAGCAGGTTGCGCACCACCGACGGCAGCCACGTCACCGGCGTGCCGTCGGCATGCACCACGCGCAGGCCGAGCGCGCGCTTGCCCGGCGTCTGGCCGTCCATCCACACCTCGCAGACCACCGCATACGCCCACATCAGCGCGAACAGCAGCAGCATGGCCAGGCCGTTGCCGGCCACGCCGAAGATCGACAGCGGGATCATCGCCACAATGAAGAATGCGCCGCGCAACAGCAGGTCGAGCACCCACGCCTGCGCCCGCGGCAGCGCCCCGGCGGCGCGCAGGCGCAGCGAGATGCCTTCGGCGGTCTCGATCTCGCGGACGGTATCGATCATCGAGTGCCGAGCATCAGACGTCGACGACGATGGTATCGGCGATGAGATCGTGCAGGCAGCGGCGCTCGTTGCCGAAGATCAGCAGCGGGTCGACCAGCGACACCACCCAGCCGATGTAGGGAATCGCGCCGAGCAGACCCACCGGCAGCACGCGGATGAAGAGGTAGCGCAACAGGCCCATGCGGCTGCCGTCGGTACGCACGATGGCGATGTCGAGCGTGCGTTTGCCGATGGTCTGGCCGCTCCGGTGCAGCATGACGCAGTTGACCACGAAGATCGCCACCAACAGGGCGAAACCCAGCAGCATCAAACCGACCATCGGCGCTGCCGGCTTGATTCCCCGATTGACGTCGACCGCCATCATGGCGCCCCAGCCAACCGGAAGGGCCCAGACCAGGTTGATCCCCCCGTCGAGCAGCGCCGCCCCCAGCCGCTTGCCGCGGCCGGCCTTGCGTTCCTCCAGGCCCTGGGCGTCCCACGCGCGCAGATCATCGACCGTCGCCTCGGGCGCGGCATAAGGATTGGTTTCCATCGCATTCCCCCGTCACCGTCCAT
>CALCWL010000217.1 GCA_937906285.1 uncultured Rhodanobacter sp.
CGCCGATGCCGCAGGCGCTGGTCGACAAGATGAAGAAGGCCGGCAAGTTCAACATGGGCTACAACATGACCGAGCTGGTCGCCGCGGCGATGCTCGACATGAACTGGCACATGCTCGGCGCCGACGCCCCGCTGCAGGACGCGGACAAGTTCGAGGCCGCCGCGCTGCAGAAGGACGGCGTGGACCTCGGCTACGTGCCGCCGCGTTATCGCTCCAGCTACTTCCAGCACATCTGGGGCAACGGCTACGCCGCCGGCTACTACGCCTACCTGTGGACGCAGATGCTGGCCGACGACGCCTTCATTGAGTTCAAGGACAACGGCGGCCTCACCCGCGCCAACGGCGACCGCTTCCGCAAGATGATCCTCTCGCGCGGCAACACCGAGGAGCTGGCCAAGATGTACAAGGACTGGCGCGGTCAGGACCCCAGCATCGAGCCGATGCTGGAAAACCGCGGCTTGAAGGACGCGCCGAAGAACTAAGGGCACACGCCGACGCAGCCGGACAGGCCCGCTTCGGCGGGCCTGTCGTTTTCCGGGACGGAATTCGCGCTCGCCGGTTCGGCGCAGGCGGAACAGCGTGGAATAATCGAGCCTCCCCGACCGGAGTTGCCGACGCTTGGACAGCCATCATCTGCTGCAGACGGCCCTGGTGTTCCTGCTCGCCACGGTGATCGCGGTGCCGTTGACCAAGCGCTTTCGCCTTGGCGCGGTGCTTGGCTATCTGCTGGCCGGCGTGGCGATCGGGCCGCAGCTGCTGGGGCTGATCCACGACACCTCCGGCGTGGCGAACATCGCCGAATTCGGCGTGGTGCTGATGCTGTTCGTGATCGGCCTGGAGCTGTCGCCGCAGCGGCTGTGGGTGATGCGCCGCTCGGTGTTCGGCACCGGCTTGCTGCAGGTGCTGGCCAGCGCGCTGGCGATCGGCGCGGTGGCGTATTACCTGTCCGGTCTCGACGGCAAGGCGGCCTTCGTGGTGGGCAGCAGCCTGGCGCTGTCGTCCACCGCGTTCGGCCTGCAGATCCTGGCCGAGCGCAAGGAGGCGGGCTCGGCCTACGGGCGGCAGGTGTTCGCCGTGCTGCTGTTCCAGGATCTGGCGGCGATTCCGCTGATCGCCGCCTTGCCGCTGCTGGCCGCGTCCTCGGCTTCGCACGTGGAACTGCTCGGCGTGCTGCGCACGATCGGGGTGATCGTCGGCGTGGTGGTCGGCGGCCGCTACGTGTTGCGCGCGGTGTTCCGTTTCGTGGCCAAGGCCGACTCGGTAGAGGTGTCCACCGCCACCGCGCTGCTGGTGGTGATGGGCGTGGCGTGGCTGATGGAACTGGCAGGCCTCTCGGCCACCCTGGGCGCGTTCCTGGCCGGCGTGCTGCTGGCCGATTCCGAATACCGGCACGAGATGGAATCGAACATCGAGCCGTTCAAGGGCTTGCTGCTGGGGCTGTTCTTCATCAGCGTCGGCATGTCGATGGACCTGTCGCTGCTGTGGCATCGCCCCGGCCTGGTGCTGACCCTGCTGGCGCTGCTGCTGGCGCTGAAAAGTGCGCTGCTGTGGCCGCTCGGGCGCTGGCTGTGCGGGCTCAATCGTTCGGACACGCTGCGCCTGCTGGTGCTGCTTGCCGCCGGCGGCGAGTTCGCCTTCGTGGTGCTGCGCCTGGCCACCGAGCAGCGCCTGCTGAGTGTCGCGCAACGCGACCTGCTGATGCTGGTGATCGCCCTGAGCATGGCGCTGACGCCGCTGCTGGTGGTGCTGGCGGCGAAGGCGCTGGACCTGCGCCCGCGCCAGCCGACGCGCGAGTTCGACACCATCGACACGGCGCCGCCGCGGGTGATCATCGCCGGCTTCGGCCGCGTCGGCCAGATCATTGCCCGCGTGCTGCGCGCGCAGGGCATCCCGTTCGTGGCGCTGGAGCATTCGGCCGAGCAGGTCGACCTGTCCCGGCGTTTCGGCACGATCAACCTGTTCTTCGGCGACCCGGCGCGACCGGAACTGCTGCGCGCGGCGCACGCGGCCACGGCGGAGGTATTCGTGCTGGCCACCGACGATCCGGAGGCGAACCTGCGCACGGCGCGCCTGGTCAAGCGGCAATACCCGCATCTGAAGATCGTCGCGCGTGCGCGCAACCGCCAGCACGTGTTCCGCTTGCTCGACATGGGCATCGACGATCCGGTGCGCGAGACCTTCCATTCCAGCCTCAAGATGACCCGCAAGACGTTGGAGGCGCTGGGCCTGTCGCACGAGCTGGCGGTCGATCGCGTCGAGCGCTTCCGCCGCTACGACGAAGATCTGCTGCAGAAGCAGGCGCTGGTCTACGACGACGAGACCAAGCTCATGCAAAGCACCCGCGACGCCCTGGTCGATCTGCAGCGACTGTTCGAGGCCGATGCGGAACGCGCCGCCGAGCGCCGGCGCGAGAAGGGGCCGGCGGTGCCGGACAGCCCCGAATAGGCGGGGTCGGCGCGGCTACTCCGCCGGCTGCCGCAGCGTCTGTCGCACGCTGGGAATCGCCTGGCTGCTGCGCGCGCCGAGTTCGTGGGCGATGTCGATGAAGCCGAGCTGGCGGGCCACCTCGGCGGCGGTGCGGCCGAATGCGTCGGTGGCCTGGCGGTCGGCGCCGCGCGAGAGCAGCACGCGTGCCGGGGCGAGCAGGGCGTGCATGGCGCAGGCATGCAAGGCGGTGACGCCGCGCTGGTCGGCATGCGCGACGTGCGCGCCGGCATCGAGCAACGGCGGCACCAGCGCGCCCAGGTGGGTGGCGTCACCGTCGCTGCCGGGCGGCAGTTGCGCGCCCAGCAGCAGCAGCAGCGGGGTCTTGCCTTCGCGATCGGCGTGGTTGATCTCGGCGCCATGTTTGAGCAGGCCGTCGAACAGGCGGCGGGTGCGCAGGCTGTCGTTGTGTTCGAAGCCGAACTGGGCGGCGGCATGCAGTGCGTTGCGGCCGGAGCTGTCGACCGCCTTTACGTCTGCCCCCGCGGCCAGCAGTTGCTCGGCGATGTCGGGGTAACCCAGCGCGGCGGCCACCATCAGGGCGGTGGCGTCGTTCGGCAGGCGCTGGTCGACGGCCACCTCGCGCTGCAGCAGCAGGGCCACCAGCGTTTCGCGCCGCGCGCTGACGGCGGCGACCAGGGCGGTAACGCCGCTGTGCGCGCTCAGGCTGGGGTCGGCCCCGGCGTCGAGCAGGCAGGCGGCAACGTCGCGATGACCGGCGCCGCAGGCGCGCAGCAGGGCGGTGGCGCCCTGCTCGTCGCGGGTGTCGACGGCGAAACCCAGTTCCAGCAGACGCTGCACCGCGCCCAGCGCACCGGCCGCGGCGGCGGCGGGCAGGTCGGTGGCGCGCAGGGGGCGCTGCGGCAGCGGCCAGTCGCGCCAGTCCAGCCAGCGCTCCAGCGCGGGGTGTTCCAGCGCCAGCCCCAGCGGCGTCTCGCCGTGGGCGTCGGCCGCTTCCGGATCGGCACCGTGGGCGATCAGGCTGCGCACCAGCGGCAGCGCGGCGGCGCCGTGTTCCAGTGCGGCGAACAGCGGTGTGCGCTGGTCGCCGTCGCGGGCGTTCGGATCGCAGCCGAGGGCCAGCAGCGCCTGCAGCAGGCTGCCGTGCGCGTGACGGGCGGCCAGGTGCAGCGGCGCACGCTGGTTCGCGTCCGTGCCGAATGGATCGGCACCGCGCTCGAGCAGGCCGAGCGGCAGTGCCGCGGCCTGGGCCGCGCCTTCGAGCTGCACCAGGGCCATGGCCAGCAGGCCGCAGCCGGCGGGGCTGGCGCCGGCCTGCAGCAGGTCGGCGACCGCTTCGGTGGCATCGGGCAGGCGTTCCAGCAGGGCGTCGAACAGGCGTCGCCCCAGCGGGGTCTGGATGTGCGCTTCGCCGGTATCGGGGTCGTCGGTGCGCGGCGGTGCCAGCCGCGCTTCGGCGGCGAGACCGTGATCGAGCAACCAGCGCCGCGCTGCGCCCAGCCCGGGCGTGGCCAGATCCAGATAGAGCCGGGCCAGCTCGGCCTGCGGCCAGGACTGCACTCGCTCGCCGAAGGCGGAGACGGTGGCCCAGTGGCCGAAGCGCAGCGCGTCGAGCAGGTGCTGCGGCGTGTCGGCGCCTTCGTCCAGCAGATCGTGGCTGAGGTTGGCGGGCAGCGCGGTGTCCGGGTCCAGCAGCGCGACCAGATCCCAGCGCCCGGCGGCGCTGGCGTGGTCGAGCGCGCTGCGGCCGTCGCCGCCCGTCGCCTTGGCGTCGGCGCCCAGTTCGAGCAGGGCGCGGACGGTGGCGGCATCGGCATGCGGCGACTGGCAGGCCAGGATCAGCGCGTCGCGACCGTGCTGGTCCCGCGCCAGCGCGTCGGGTTTCGCTTCGGCCAGTCGCTGCACGATGCCGCTGGCGCCGGCGCGCGCGGCTTCCATCAGCGCGGTGCTGCCGTGCTCGTCGGCCAGCTTGACGTCGGCGCCGGCGTCGCACAGCGCGCGGGCGATGCGTTCGTGGCCCTCTGCGGCGGCACCGAGCAGAGCGTGGCGTTGGTGTGCGTCCAGTGCGTTGACCGCGGCGCGGTGTTTGAGCAGCAGGGCGACGCCGGTGGGGTCGTCGTCGGCGATGCTGGCGGCCGCGACCAGCGCCGGTTCGCCGCCGGCCGGGGCCGGCTTGGCGCCGCGTTCGAGCAGGAATTTCGCCAGCGTCCAGTTGGCAGCACGACAGGCGGTGGCCAGCGGGCTCAAGCCGGCCTGGTTGAGCGCGTCGATCGGCGCGG
>CALCWL010000218.1 GCA_937906285.1 uncultured Rhodanobacter sp.
CGAGCCGACCATCGACTACGTGGTCACCAAGATTCCGCGCTTCGCGTTCGAGAAGTTCCCCGCGGCCGATGCCCGCCTGACCACGCAGATGAAGTCGGTCGGCGAGGTGATGGCGATCGGGCGTACCTTCCACGAATCCCTGCAGAAGGCCTTGCGCGGACTGGAGACCGGCAAGACCGGCCTCAACCCCACCGGCCTGGACATCGCCACCGACGACGGGCTGGCGGTGCTCAAGCGCGAACTCCGCGAGCCTCGTCCCGATCGCGTGTTCCATCTGGCCGACGCGTTCCGCGCCGGGCTGTCGCTGGAGGAGGTGTTCGATCTCAGTCGGGTCGATCCCTGGTTCCTCGCCGCGTTCGAGGACATCGTGCTGGCCGAGGCGGAGATCACCCGGCAGGGCATCACGGCACTCGACGCGCCGCGCCTGCGCGAACTCAAGCGGCTCGGCTTCGCCGACGCACGCATCGCCGAGTTGCTGGGCACCGACGAAGCTTCGGTGCGCCACCTGCGCCACACCCTGGGCGTGCGCCCGGTGTACAAGCGGGTCGATTCCTGCGCCGCCGAGTTCGCCACCAGCACCGCCTACATGTACTCGACCTACGAGGAAGAGTGCGAGGCGCTGCCTACAGATCGCGACAAGATCATCGTGCTCGGCGGCGGCCCCAACCGCATCGGCCAGGGCATCGAGTTCGACTATTGCTGCGTGCATGCCTCGCTGGCGCTGCGCGAGGACGGCTATGAAACCATCATGGTCAACTGCAATCCGGAAACCGTGTCGACGGACTACTACACCTCCGACCGGTTGTACTTCGAGCCAGTGACGCTGGAAGACGTGCTGGAAATCGTCCACCTCGAAAAGCCCAAGGGCGTGATCGTGCAGTATGGCGGTCAGACCCCGCTGAAGCTCGCGCGCGCCCTGGAAGCCGCCGGCGTGCCGATCATCGGCACCAGCCCCGATTCCATCGACCTGGCCGAAGACCGCGAGCGCTTCCAGCACATGATCGAGAAGATCGGCCTGAAGCAGCCGCCCCACCGCACCGCGCGCAATGCCGACGAGGCGCTGGCGCTGGCCCGCGAGATCGGCTACCCGCTGGTGGTGCGCCCCAGCTACGTGCTGGGCGGCCGCGCGATGGAAGTGGTGCACGACGACGCCGACCTGTCGCGCTACATCCGCGAGGCGGTGCAGGTGTCGAACGATTCGCCGGTCCTGCTGGACCGCTTCCTCGACCACGCGGTCGAGGTCGACGTGGACGTGATCGCCGACGCCGAGGGCGCCGTGCTGATCGGCGGCATCATGGAACACATCGAGGAGGCCGGCGTGCATTCGGGCGATTCCTCGTGCTCGCTGCCGCCGTATTCGCTGAGCGCGACGATCCAGGACGAGCTGCGCCGCCAGGTCACCGCGATGGCGCGCGAGCTCCAGGTGGTCGGCCTGATGAATACCCAGTTCGCGATCCAGGGCGACACGGTGTACATCCTCGAGGTCAATCCGCGCGCTTCGCGCACCGTGCCCTTCGTCTCCAAGGCCACTGGCGTGCCGCTTGCGAAAATCGCCGCCCGCGTGATGGCCGGCCGCAGCCTGGCCAGTCTCGATGCGACCCGGGAGGTGATCCCGTCGTACTACTCGGTGAAGGAGGCGATCTTCCCGTTCCTGAAGTTCCAGAACGTCGATCCCATCCTCGGTCCCGAGATGCGCTCCACCGGTGAGGTCATGGGCGTCGGCCGCAGTTTCGGCGCGGCCTTCGCGCGCGGGCACGAGGCCGCGGGGATCAAGCCACCCTCGCTGGGCAAGGTGTTCCTGTCCGTGCGCGACGGCGACAAGGAGCGGCTGTTGCCGGTGGCCACCGAAGTCATCGCGCGGGGCTTCAGCCTGGTGGCGACCGCCGGCACCGCCAGCTACCTGACCGTGCATGGCGTACCGTGCGAGCGCATCAACAAGGTGATGGAAGGCCGCCCTCACATCGTCGACGCAATCAAGAACGGCGAGATCGTCTACATCGTCAACACCACCGAGGGGAAGCAGGCGATCGCCGATTCCTTCTCGATCCGCCGCGAGGCGCTGCAGCATCGCGTGACCTACTCGACCACGGTGGCCGGTGCCCGCGCGCTGGTCCACTCGCTGGATTTCCGTGGCAATGGCGAGGTCCACAGTCTGCAGGAACTGCATCAGGAGCTGAACGCATGAGTCGTGCCCCCATCACCAAGACAGGTTCCGAACGCCTGCGCGCGGAACTGGAACGGCTGAAATCCACCGAGCGCCCGCGCATCATCGCGGCCATCGCGGAGGCAAGGGCACACGGCGATCTCAAGGAGAACGCCGAGTATCACGCCGCGCGCGAACTGCAGAGCTTCACCGAGGGGCGCATCGCCCAGCTCGAAGGGCTGCTGTCGACCGCCGAAGTGATCGACGTGTCCCGGCTCAACGCGGGCAAGCGCGTGGTCTTCGGCGCGACCGTCGACCTCGAGGACGAGGACAGCGGCACTGCGGTGACCTATCAGATCGTCGGCGACCTGGAGGCGGACATCAAGCAGAACCTGATCGCCGTCTCCTCGCCGATCGCTCGCGCCCTGATCGGCAAGAGCGCCGGCGACAGCTTCGAGTTCACTGCGCCCAACGGCGTCAAGCACTACGAGATCATTGACGTCCGCTACGACTGAGAGTGCGTGACGATTCGATCTTGCGGCTCGGCCGCGGCGAAAACCACTCGTCTGTCGCCGTTCCCGCGAGGCGCCCTTTAACGAGCGGAGTGCCGGTCGAGCGGAAATCCCTGTTGCGCCTGGCCGGAATCAGGAGGGATTCCGATTGACCGTCGTCTCCGGGCCGCCGTGAAGCGCCTCGCAGGCTGCATTCCACGCAGGCACAAAAAAGGCCGCATGAGCGGCCTTTTTGCTGGCACGTGCGCGATGACTCAGCGCTGGCGAGCCTTGAAACGCGGGTTGCTCTTGCAGATCACGAACACCTT
>CALCWL010000219.1 GCA_937906285.1 uncultured Rhodanobacter sp.
ACGCCGCTGATGGTGGCCAGTTCGTCCTCGTTGGCGGGCATCGCGCGCAGCATCGCCAGCAAGGTGGCGTCATGGAACACCACGTAAGGCGGCACGCCCTGCTGTTTCGCCAGCTGCGTGCGCAGGGCGCGCAGCGCGTCCCAGGTGGATTGCTCGTAAGCCTCGATGCCCAGGCTGCCGCTGGTCACCCGCCTGGCTTCGCGCTTGCGCCGGCTGGCGCGTTCGGGGCGGGCGTCCTCGCGCAGTTTCACCTGCCGCTCGCCGCCGAGCACCGCACGGCTGGCTGCGGTCAGGCGCAAGGTGCCGTAGCCTTCGGCGTCGGCCTCCAGCAGGCCGGCAGCGAGCAGCTGGCGGAACACCGAGCGCCACTGCTTCTCGTCCATCTCGGCACCGACGCCGAAGGTGCTCAGGCGATGGTGGTCGAGGCTGAGCACGCGCTCGGTCTCCTCGCCGCGCAGCACGTCGATGACGTGGCCGGAGCCGAAGCGCTGGCCGGTGCGGTACACCGCCGACAACGCCTTCTGCGCCGGCACCGTGGCGTCCCAGGTCTTCGGCGGCGCCACGCAGTTGTCGCAGTGGCCGCAGGGGCCGGGATAGGTTTCGCCGAACGCGCCCAGCAGCAGCTGGCGGCGGCAGTCGGTGGCCTCGGCGTAGGCCAGCAGCGATTCCAGCTTCTGCCGCTCGACGCGCTTGCGCTCGTCGGCCGATTCGGACTGGGCGATCATCTGGCTCATCGTCACCACGTCGGACAGGCCGTAGATCATCCACGCCTCGGCCGGCAGGCCGTCGCGGCCCGCGCGACCGGTTTCCTGATAGTAGCCCTCGATCGAGCGCGGCAGATCCAGATGCGCCACGAAGCGCACGTCGGGCTTGTCGATGCCCATGCCGAAGGCGACCGTGGCCACCATCACCACGCCGTCCTCGCGCAGGAAGCGCTGCTGGTTCTTCGCGCGCGTGGCCGCGTCGAGCCCGGCGTGATACGGCAGCGCCTCGATGCCCGATTCGGCCAGCCATTGCGCGGTGTCGTCCACTTTGCGCCGACTGAGGCAGTAGACGATGCCGGACTCGCCCTCGTGGCCGAGCAGGAACTCGCCCAGCTGGCGCTTCGCGTTGTGGCGCAGGCCCACGCGATAGCCGATGTTGGGTCGGTCGAAACTGGAGATGAACTGGCGCGCGTCCTGCAGCGCCAGACGCTCGACGATCTCCTCGCGTGTGCGCGGGTCGGCGGTGGCGGTGAGCGCGATGCGCGGCACCGCGGGAAAGCGCTGCGGCAGGATCGCCAGCTCGCGGTACTCGGGGCGGAAATCGTGGCCCCACTGCGACACGCAGTGCGCCTCGTCGATGGCGAACAGCGCCACCTCGGTGCGTTCGAGCAGATCGAGGAAGCGCGCCGTCAGCAGCCGCTCCGGCGCCACGTAGAGCAGGTCCAACGCGCCGGCGAGCAACTGCTGCTCGACCTCGCGCTGCGCGTCGGCGGCCAGGCTGGAGTTGAGGTAGGCCGCTGCCACGCCCGCCTCGCGCAAGGCGTCGACCTGATCCTGCATCAGCGCGATCAGCGGCGATACCACGATCGCCGTGCCCTGCCGCAGCAGGGCGGGAATCTGATAGCACAGCGACTTGCCGCCGCCGGTGGGCATCAGCACCAGCGCGTCGCCACCCTCCCCCAGATGTTCGACGATGGCCTGTTGCTGGCCGCGGAAGCTTGGGTAACCGAAGGTGTTGCGAAGGATATCGAGGGGCGTCTGATGCATCCGGGGAATGCTAGCAAATGGGGTTGGTGAGACCGCAGACACCGCGTAGGCCCGACCCTCGGCGTGGGGAGCGTCGGGATCGGGACGACGCGTACGCTTTCACCCCGCGCAGCCCCAGCGGCCCGCCACACGGGGCCGGCGCCGGACTCAGTCCATTCCGCAGCGCACGCCCGCGCAGCTCAGCGTGTTGAAGTCGTACAGGGTCGAGTGGCCCAGCTTGCCGGTGGGGCGCGGCACGCCCCTGGGCACGAAGAATGTGGCGGAGTTGGCGCCGTACAAGCCAGCCGGAAGCGTGTACGCCTTCAACACCACGTAGGCATGGAACAGCCCGGGCGTGGCCGGCGTCGGTGCACCGCCGGCGATCGGCGGCACATCCGCCGGCGCGCGCGGCCGTGCCCGCCGGGCAGCGACCCACGCCGCCGCGTCGGAGGCGTCCGCCTCGCGCAGGAAGCCGTCGCGCACGCCCTGCTCGAGACCGGCCTGACCGGCCAGCGACGAATTCGGCAGACGGAACTCCGGGACGGCCCTGGCGCTGCCGTCCGTAACCAGAGCGGTGCCGGCGGCGAGCGGCTCGCCGACCACCACCTTGCCGTCGTGCGCGGGATAGAGCATGTCGACCGGCCGACCAAACACGCGCCGCGCGATCGGGTTGAGCCGGCCTGCGTTCTTCGGTGCCACATAGAAGTACCCGCACGCACCCTTGTTGTCGTACGTGCTGATCCGCACCGGCACGCTGGCCGGCAGGCCGGTGACCTGCTGACTGTGATAGCCGCTCACCAGCACCGCCACGACGCGCGTGCCCGGTGTCCAGCCGATACTCCACACCGTGGGCTCGTAGCTGCCCAACATCAGCACCACCGGCGCATCCGGCTGGTTCACCGCCACCTGCATGGCGGTGGCTTGGTGCCCGCTCTGGTCGATCTGGAAATCCTGCCGGCTGCCGCCGTAGGCGCCGGCTGCGTAGACCTTGGTGGACGCCGGCAGCTGCAGGCCGGTGAACTCGCAGGTGGCGCCCGTCGATGCCGCCTCGACCGCGAACGCGAACGGCTTGGTCGGTGCCGATGCTGTCGCCGCGGGAACCACGGGGGGAGTCGGCGCGGAGGTCAGTGCGGAGGCCGCCGGTGCAGGCGAGGCCGTTGCCACCGGCGCCTGACCGGCTTCGCCGGAGGGCGGTTCGGGGAGGCAGCCACCGACCGCGAGACAGGCCAGCGCAAGCAGCAGGGAACGCATCGTGCTCATCCGGGAAATCCTTTTGGTGGTGTGGGCAAGCGACGCTCAATGCGCCCCGAAGAATGCCGCGAACGCCGCCGCCGTGCGTTCGATGCCGTCGTCGTCGATGTCCAGGTGGGTAACCAGCCGCAAGGTCGGCAGGTAGCCGATGCTGATGCGGATGCCGGCCTCGCGCA
>CALCWL010000220.1 GCA_937906285.1 uncultured Rhodanobacter sp.
TGCACACCGGCGACATCCGGCTCACCTGCAACCAGAACCTGATCATCGCCAACGTGGCCGCCGAAGATCGCACCGCGATCGACGCGCTGGTGGCCCGCCACGGCATGGACGGCTACCGGCGGCACAGCGCGATACGCCAGCATGCGATCGCCTGCGTGGCGTTGCCCACCTGCGGCCTGGCGATGTCCGAGAGCGAGCGCTACCTGCCGACGCTGCTGCCGAAACTGGAAGCCCTGCTGGACCGGTACGGCCTGCTCGACGCACCGATCCTGCTGCGCCTGTCCGGTTGCCCCAACGGTTGCTCGCGCCCGTACCTGGGGGAGATCGCCCTGGTCGGCCGCGGCCCGGGGCGATACGACCTGCGTCTGGGCGCCGATTTCCGCGGCCAGCGCTTGAACCAGGCCTGGCGCGAGAACGTCGACGAGGCCACGATCCTCGCGGCGCTCGATCCGCTGTTCGCGCGTTATGCCGCCGAGCGCGAAGCGGATGAGGGTTTCGGCGATTTCCTGCTGCGCGCGGCCATCCTGGCGCCGCCACCCACGCGGCGGATCGCCGCCACGGTGCTGGCATGAGGCGGCCCGAGCCAGGTATGGAGCCCGCGCAGCTGGCCGCGCTGAACGCGATGCTGGCGTCGCTCGGTGCCGAGCAGCGCGTGGCCTGGGCGCTCGAGCACCTGCCCGGCGAGCACATGCTGTCCTCCAGCTTCGGGGTGCAGGCGGCGGTGTCGCTGCACCTGGTGACGCGCCTGCGACCGGACATCCCCGTGCTGCTGATCGACACCGGCTACCTGTTCCCGGAGACTTACCGGTTCGTCGACGACCTGGCCGAACGGCTGGCCCTGAACCTCAAGGTCTACCAGTCGCCGCTCAGTCCGGCGCGGATGGAGGCACGCGATGGCCGGCTGTGGGAGCAGGGCGTGCCGGGGCTCGATCGCTACAACCAGCTGCGCAAGGTGGAACCGATGCAGCGGGCGCTGGACGAACTGCACGCCGGCAGCTGGATCGCCGGCCTGCGCCGGCAGCAATCGCGCAGCCGTGCGTCGATCCCGTTTCTCGAACGTCGCCATGGCCGCTGGAAGCTGTATCCGCTGGCCGACTGGAGCGACCGCGACGTCGGCCGCTACCTGAGCCGCCATCGGCTGCCGTATCACCCGTTGTGGGAGCAGGGCTACGTCTCGGTCGGCGACCGCCACACCAGCCGTCGCTGGGAACCGGGCATGGACCCCGAGGACACGCGCTTCTTCGGCCTCAAGCGCGAGTGCGGGCTGCACGGCATCGCGTGACGGGTTGGCGCATAGACATCGGAGCGGCCAATGCGGTGCAGGGCGGGCCGTGCCCGCCCCGCATCAATGCGCCGCTTTCGGCTCGCGTACGGGGATGTCGACACTGCACAGGTCGGCCTTGCCGGACGACACCTTGTAGAACGCATCGTGCCGATGGCGCTGCGCGTCGAGCAGGGCGGCGAAGGTGGCGCTGTCGGTGCGCAACACTTGAACGGCCGGGCGCTGCGCCGGCGGCAGTTCCGAGGCCAGACGCACGGATGTAATCGGCGTGCGCTGCGCGGGCTTGTCGTAGAAACCCATCGGACCGGTGCCGCGCGGCAGCGCGGACAGCAGCGGCATGCCCTCCAGCACGCGGCCGGCGATCGCCAGGTTGCGGTCGAGCCGGCGCGGTGACTCGCCGATCACCACGTACAGCTCGCTGCCGCTGCCGGTTTCCGGGCCGATGTCGCGGCCCACGCCGACCATGCCGTAGCAGTGGGTCAGCCACTGCTCGCCGCTGGCCGGGTCGCGCGCGGCGGGGAAGCCTTCGCTGAAACCGACCTGGGGCGCGTAGACGTCGCCGTCGGGCAGCGGCGTCCATTCCAGCTTCGGGTCGATCGGCCGTGTGTATTCCGGCGGCAACGTGCTCTGCGCCTTGCCCAGCGAACGCGGCTTGCTGGCGGGATCGTCGTCGTCGGCGGCCGGGTCGCCCCATTGTGTGACGAAGTTGTCCTGCACCCGCACGATTGCCAGGCCGTCGTAATAGTGCTGTCGCGCCATGGTGCGGATATTCGCCGCGTGCAGCGGGGTGAAATCCGGGGCCAGCTCGATCAGCACCCGTCCGGTCGGCAACTGCATCACCAGCAGGTTGTGCGGGTCGGGCGTGCGCCATTCGCTCGGTGCCGACTTGGCCAGCAGCTCGGCGCGCGTCGGCGTGGACGCCTGGCCACCCGTGGCGAAGGCCGGCGCTGCCACCAAGGCGGTCAGCAACGCCAGGGCCGCGAGTTGACGATGTGCATGCATGGGTCTTTCCCCGGGTTGCGCGATGACGGAATGCGCAAACTAGCAGAGCCGGCCGCGCCGGGGTGCACGCATGACTTCAGGCACTGTGCTATTCACAAGTAAACACTATGATTTACTCAATGGCATGGGCGCGACAGGCGGGCGACGTGGACGAGGATCTCCAGCTCAGGAAGTTCCACAAGGAGTTGTCCAGCGGCACGGTATCACTGGTGCTGCTGGCCGTGCTCGGGCAGTCGCGCCAGCCCATGTACGGCTACCAGATCGCCAAGCGGCTGGAGCAGGTGGGCGAGGGCGTGCTGGCCGGCAAGCAGAGCGCGCTGTATCCGGTGCTGCGCAATCTCGAAGCCGCTGGCCTGCTGGCCAGCGAGGTCGAGCCCTCGGTCAGCGGGCCGCCGCGACGTTATTACCGCATCACCAGACCCGGCCGCGAAGCACTGCGCGCATGGACGCACGCGTGGAACGCCACCCGCGATTCGGTCGACAAGGTTCTGCAAGGGGAGCTGTGATGGGTACACCACGCACGATCAACGAATATCTCGACCAGTTGCGCGTCGCGCTGCGCGGCGCCGATCCGGCGCTGGTCCAGGATGCGCTGTACGACGCCGAGGAACACCTGCGCGCCGAGCTGTACGAACGGCCCGGTCGCGACGAGGCGTCGATGCTCGAACAGGTGGTGGAGAGCTATGGCGCGCCGGACGAGGTGGCCGAGATCTACCGCGACCAGGAGATCCGGATCCAGCGTGCGATCCGCCCGCCGCCGCCGCCACCGCGGCGCTCGTTGGTTGGGCGCTTCTTCGGAGTGGCGACCGACCTGCACACCTGGGGGGCGCTGTTCTACATCCTGCTGGGGTCGGCCACGGGCATCGCCTATTTCACGCTGGCCGTGGGTGGCATCGCGCTGTCGGCGGGCCTGTCCGTGCTGATCATCGGCCTGCCGTTCATAGTGCTGTTCATCGGCAGCATGCGGGGGCTCTCGCTGCTCGAAGGGCGCATCGTGGAAGCGCTGCTGGGCGTGCGCATGCCGCGGCGGCCACCGTACCCGCAACGCGGCGTGCCGCTGCTGGGGCGGATCGGCGCCATGTTTACCGACCCGCGCACCTGGACCACGCTGTTCTACATGGTGCTGATGTTGCCGCTGGGCATCGCGTACTTCATCGTCACCGCCGTCCTGCTGGCCGTCGCGCTGAGCCTGCTGGGGCTGCCGGTGGCGATGCTGTTTGGCCACGACTGGCTGCAGGGCCTGTACGTGGATCGCACGATCCTGCTGGACTGGGGCTCCGGCCCGCACGTGCCGGGTTGGGGCGAGGTGCTGGCGATGTTCCTGCTCGGCGCGGTGCTGCTGTTCGCCACCCTGCATCTGGTACGCGGAATCGGCCGCCTGCACGGCGCCATGGCCAAGCATCTGCTGGTGCGCGGCGCGACCCGGAGTGCATCGTGATGGACGATCTGCTGATCAGTTTCGAGGGTGCATGGGAAGGCGATGAGACCATCGCCACGACCCGCTGGGGCGGGGGCGGCCCGGCGCTCGCGCAGATCACCGCGCGGTTGGCGCTGGGCGGCAAGGTACTGCTGATGGACTACCGCCAGACGCGCGGTGGCCAGCCCGCACTGCAGGCGCACGCGGTGTTCACCGAGGGTACCGATCCCGGCGACCTGGCGCTGCACTGGTTCGACAGCTATGGCTTCGTCCCCGCGCAACCGGCGCCCGGTCAGCGCGAGGGCGATCGGCTGGTGTTCGTGCGCAGCTCGTCGCGCGGGCAGACACGGCACACCTACCACTGGCTGGGCAACGATGAGTTCACCCTGCTGCTGGAAAGCTCGTTCGACGGCGGTGCAAGCTGGGAGGAGGTCATGCAGGGCTGCTACCGCCGCGTCCCGTAGCCCCGGCGCGCCCGGGTGACCGGCGTCGTCGCGGCTTTCAGAAGTCGTCCACGAACTCGATGCCCGCACCGCGTTCGCTGGCCAGCGCTTCGGCGCCCACGCGCACGTCATCGGCCAAGCTGTCGCTGGTCGCGCCCACTTCGATGAGATAGGTGTGGGCGTCGCTGTCGCTGGCCGAATCGAGCGAGCTGGAGTCGTCGCGGATACCCAGCGTGGGGTCGTCGATCTCCTCGATGTGCTCGATCCCGTCGATGCCGTGCAGGCCGATGATGAGGGTGTCGGCGTCGGCGCGACTGCCGATCAGGCGAAGGCGGATCATGGGCATGGGGACGGCTCCGGGATGTCGGGGATGGGGCAGGGTGAGCATCGCAAGCGAAACGCATGCGAAAGGTGATGCCGCGCGGGACTACCATGGGCGCCTTTCGTGAACACCTGCCAGGCCCATGCCCAAGACCTACGACCGCAGCTATTTCGACAAGTGGTATCGCGACCCAAGCCATGCGGTGGGCTCGCCGGCCGAGTTGCGGCGCAAGGTGGCGATGGCGGTGGCGCAGACCGAGTACTACCTCGGCCGCACCATCCGCAACGTGCTGGACGTGGGCTGCGGCGAAGCCGCGTGGCGGGCGCCGCTGCGCGCGCTGCGGCCCGGCGTGGATTATCGCGGCCTGGATGCCAGCGAATACGTGGTGGCCCGCTACGGCCGCAGCCGCCAGATCGGCCTGGCGCGTTTCGGCCAATTGGAACAGCTGCGCTTCGACACGCGCTTCGACCTGATCGTGTGCAGCGACGTGCTGCACTACCTCAAGCCCGCCGAGATCCGCGCCGGCCTGCACGGCGTCGGCGAAATGCTCGACGGCGTGGCCTTCCTGGAAGTGTTCACCAGCCGCGACGACGTGGCAGGTGACCGCCAGGGTTTCGTCGCCCGCGCGCCCGCCTGGTATCTGCGCGAGTTCGGTCGCGTCGGCCTGCTGCCGTGCGGCTCGCACTGCTATCTCGGCCCGCGGCTGGAGCAGCACGTGGCCGCGCTGGAGCGCGCGCAGCTGCCTGGCTGACGAAGGGCGGCGACCTCCGGCGTATCGCCGGGCGGCGGTTCCGCGCTATCGTGCGCGGCAGTTTTCATCGGGGGAGACCACCGAATGACCCAGCCAGCCCTGTCCAGCCCGTCGCGTCGCGAGCTCACCGTCCGTGGCGTCATCATCGGCGTCGTGATCACCGTGGTGTTCACCGCCGCCAACGTGTTCTTCGGTCTCAAGGCCGGCCTCACCTTCGCCACCTCGATCCCCGCCGCGGTGATCTCCATGGCGATCCTGCGTGCACTGAAGAACTCCAGCGTGCAGGAGAACAACATCGTGCAGACGGTGGCCTCGGCCGCCGGCACGCTGTCGGCGATCATCTTCGTGCTGCCGGGCCTGGTGATTCTGGGTTACTGGAACGGCTTTCCGTTCTGGATGAGCTTCGGCATCTGCGCCACCGGCGGCATTCTCGGCGTGATGTACACCATCCCGCTGCGCCGGGCGCTGGTCACCGATTCGGACCTGCCCTATCCGGAGGGCGTGGCCTGCGCCGAGGTGCTCAAGGTGGGTTCGGGCGACACGGAGGAGGCCGCCGAGTCGGTGGAATCCGGCGGCGCGGGACTGAAGGCGGTGGTGGTGGGTTCGATCGTCTCGGCGGCGTTCTACATCGTGGTGCAGACGAAGATCTTCGCCGCCGCGGTATCCAGCTATTTCCGCATCGGTGACCGCGGCGCGGCCACCGGTTTCGACTTCGGCCTCTCGTTCGCCTTGTTCGCGGTCGGGCACCTGGTGGGCCTGTGGGTGGGCGTGGCGATGTTGCTGGGCGCGATCATCGGCTGGGGCTGGGCGGTGCCGCACTTCCTGCTGCTGCACCCCGAAGGTGGCGCGGCGGCGGAAGCAGCCCAGGCCACCTGGAGCCACTACGTGCGTTTCGTCGGCGCCGGCACCATCGGCGTGGCGGCGATCTGGACGCTGGCCAAGCTGGTCAAGCCGGTGATCGGCGGCCTGGCCGGCGCGATGCGCGCCTCCAGTGCGCGCAAGGCCGGCACGCTGCACTCGCTGCCGCGCACCGAGCACGACATGCCGATCGGCCAGGTCGGCATCATCACCTTGCTGTGCCTGATCCCGGTGGCGTGGCTGCTTGGCCACTTCGCCAACATCAGCGGGCTGGGCGAGCACATGGCGCTGCTGGTGATCGGCGGCGTGGTGTTCGTGATCATCCTGAGCTTCCTGGTGTCGGCGGTGTGCGGCTACATGGCGGGCCTGATCGGC
>CALCWL010000221.1 GCA_937906285.1 uncultured Rhodanobacter sp.
CAGCATGGTGTGCGGATGCGTCACCGTCTGCAGGCCGCTCACCGACAGCACGACGCCGGCCAGCGCCGCCGGCACCTTGGCGTCATCGATGTTGGCGTAGGCGGCGCGACCGTGCTCGTCAGTGGCCTTGACGAAGCGCGTGCCGAACGCCGTGCGCGCGTTGCCGGCGGTGCCGTCCGCCGAAACCAGCAGGCGGTTGGCCGATACGCTGACCTGGCTGAAGCCGGCTTGGCTCAGGTAATCGGCCACGGCCTGAGCCTGCGCCACGCTCGGCAGGAAATTCGCGGCCACGTCGCTCGACTGCAGCTTGGCGTGGAACAGGGGGCTGGCCGGGTTGTGCGCGGCGGCGATGAAATCGTCGAGCGCGCCCTTGTTCCGGATCTTCAGCGCGACCTGCACGTGCAGCGGCATGCTGGATGCCACCAGGCTGCTCATGTTCACCGACGCGGCCGGCACGTGTGCATGCGTGGCCGTCGTCTTCCACGTCGAGTCGACGCCGGCCGCCACTGCGACCGTGGATGCCAGCGCCCAGATTGCCCCCATCGCCAGACACAGCGAAGTCTTCTTCATCTGCATGGTTGATCCCCGAGATTGATGGTGCGAACAGAAAAATTCCGGTCATTGACGGATCGGAATCCCGTGACGCGGCCCTGGTCCCACCCAACAAATCCCTGGCCTCGCCAGTCCTCGACGCTAACACGCAAGGGCGGCGAGTAATCCGTGCAGCCGTCAAAAAAACGCATGCAAGTAGTTGATTCGCAAAAGCTTGCGGAAACGCATGAAATCGCGACAAACGGCGAGGCGGTCGAATCCGGCTTGCCGCACCTGGCCATCAGACCCGCCGATGGCGGTCTGTCCTTCGGTGCCCGCAAATGCCGTTGCAGGCACCGCCGCTACTTGAGGTAGCTGCGCAACACCGCCAGTACCGGGAGGAGTTCGTCCTGCCGTTTGCTGCTGCCGCGGCCGGCCACGTGCGAGCGCAGATGGCCTTCCATCACCTGCAGGATCAACCCGTTGACTGCGCCGCGCACGGCGGCCAGCTGCTGCAGCACGGCCCCGCATTCCGTGTCGCCCTCGATGGCGCGTTCGAGCGAAGCCAGCTGGCCGTTGATGCGGCGCACGCGGGCGACCAGCTTCTTGCGGTTTTCCCGGATATGCGACACGGCGACCGCCTCCCGTCCTATACTGCGGGGGAGTATATGACCAGAGCACGCATCATGCCCGCCCCCGACGTCTCCGCATTCACCCACAGCCACCAGTTCAACCACATCGACGCGAAGGCGGAGCGCAACACGCGGCGCGTGGTGTACATCACGGCGGCGATGATGGTGGTGGAGATCGTCGGCGGCTACTGGCTGAACTCGATGGCCCTGCTGGCCGACGGCTGGCACATGAGTTCGCATGCGCTGGCGATGGGACTTTCGGTGATGGCCTATGCGCTGGCCCGGCGCTACGCGAAGGACGGCCGCTTCGCCTTCGGCACCTGGAAGATCGAGATACTCGGCGGCTACAGCAGTGCCCTGCTGCTCGCCGTGGTGGCCGCGCTGATGCTGGTGCAGTCGCTGGAGCGGCTGTTCGTGCCCGCCACGATCCATTACGACGACGCGATCCTGATCGCGGTGCTCGGCCTGGGCGTGAACCTGCTGTGCGCCTGGCTGCTGAAGGGCGAGCATCCCCACGCACACGGGCACGGGCACCATGACCATGACCATCATCACCATGACGTGAACCTGCGCGCGGCCTACCTGCACGTCATCGCGGACGCGGCAACCTCCGTGCTGGCCATCGTCGCGCTGGTCGGCGGCAAGCTTTACGGTGCCGCCTGGCTCGATCCGGTGATGGGCATTGTCGGCTCGATCCTGGTCGCGCGCTGGGCGTTCGGCCTGCTGCGCGAGTCCGGCAAGATCCTGCTGGATGCCGAGATGGACCAGCCGGTGGTGGAGGAAATCCGCGACGTGGTGCGCGATCAGTTCGCCACGGCGGCGGTCAGCGACCTGCACGTCTGGCGCGTCGGCCGCGACAGCTACGCCTGCATCCTGGGCCTGGTGGCCACCTCGGCGATCAGCGCCGAGGAAGTCCGCCGGCAGTTGGCCGTGCACGAGGAATTGGTGCACGTGACGGTCGAGGTCGCGATGGCCTAGGGATGCTCTGATCTCGCTTTTGCCACAATGTCGGCATGGCGCGCCCGCTTGGGCAGCCGGTACCCCAGCGCGCCGAACCCATGGCGCCGATCGCGGCTACGCGACCAGCGTCCCCTGGTGAAACACGATGATCCAGTCGTTGCCATCGTGTCGCCAGATCGTGCTGCGCCGGCTGACGCGCTCGCCCTGTTCCAGCGTGTAGCTGAGCAGGTAGGTGTGCGCGCCGAGTTCTCGGCAGTGGAAGCCGCGGGTGATCCAGCTGTGTTCGGCGGGATCGGGGGTGCGGTGTTCCAGCACGTCGAGCACCTGGTCGCGGCTGTAACGCTGGCCGGAGGCGCCGATCTCGAAGAAGTCGGCAGCGGTCATGCGTTCGAAGTCGACACGCGTGCGACCGAACTCAGGGCGGTGGAAGATCGGCTCGCGCTTGCGCAGGGCCTGCAGCACACCCAGCAATTCCGGCGGCGTGACGGGATCGGATTCGGGTTCGGGTTCGACCGAAGGGTGCATCGGCGGACTGTTCCTGCGCGAAGGGTCGGCTGATGGTATCGCCGCCTGCGTTCGCCGTTCCACGGCAAGGCCGCGCGGGACGGCCTTGCCGCGGTGATGCGGTCAAGCGTGTGCCTGGTCGAGCTTCTGCATCTTGAGCGCGCGCTGCACGCCGGGGTCGGCGCGCATGCGTCGCTCGAATGCCTGCAAATTGGCGAGGCCGCCAAGGTCGACGTTCACCGCGTGGGTCCAACGCACGGTGACGAAAAGGTAGGGATCGGCGATGGAACGCTCGTCGGCCAGCCAGTCGCGTCCGTCCAGGTGCTTGTCCAGGCGCTCGAACCAGGTGCGCAGCTGCCGGCGCGCGGCGTCCTTGCTCTTCTCGATCATCGCCTCGTCGCCAAGGTAGCTGGTGGCGCCGAACAGCGGTTTGAACGCCGGGTGCACGTCGGAGTTGATCATTGCCAGCCAGCGGTTCACCTCGGCGCGGCCGCGCGGGGTGGGGTCGCCGCCCAGCTTCGCGGCGGGGAACTTGTCGGCAAGGTAGTTGAGGATGGCGGCGTTCTCGTTGAGCGCCCAGCCGTCGTCGACGAGGATCGGCACCTGGCCGTTCGGGTTCAATGCGCGGATCGCCGGACTCGCCAGATCATCCTTCTGCAGCAGTTGCAACTCGTAGGGCTGACCGATCCATTCGAGCACGATGTTGGCGCCCAGCGCGCACGAGCCGGGAAAACTGTAAAGCTTCATGAATGTCTCCTTGGGTGAAGCGGACGTCGCGTCACAGGCGCGGCGGGATGGCGTGCGCAGCGGCACGTCTTTCCCAGATGCAGGCGGCAGCGGCGAACTTCAAGCCGCCGTCGGGGCCTGGGCCGGCGGTTGCCACAGTTCGATGCGGGTGCCTTCGGGATCGGTGATCCAGCCGAAACGGCCGAACTCGCTTTCGTCGACGTGCTCGTCCACCTGGACGCCCTTGGCCCGCAATTGCTCCAGCAGCGCATCGAGGTCGTCGACGCGGAAGTTGATCATGTACGGCTGCAGACCCGCGCCGAAGTAGCTGGTGTCGGCGGCGAAGGGGGACCACAGCGTATAGCCGGGTCGCTGTTCGTTCTCGTCGAAGCGCGCGCCGCCCCATGCCTCGGCATCGAGGCCGAGATGTTTCGCGTACCAGGCCGACAGTGCGGCGGGGTCGCGCGATTTGAAGAAGATGCCGCCGAGTCCGGTGACCTTGGCCATGTCGTTGCCCCCGCTGTGTCGGATATCCGGCCATCGTATCCAGCCCCGGCGCCCTACGGGGCGCCGGCAAAAAAAGTTTGCACGTCGGCCAGCTCGCGCGTGCGCGGCATCGGCGGGACGCTGGCCAGGAACAGCTTGCCGTAGCCCTTGCCGGTGAGGCGCGGGTCGCACAGCACCAGCACGCCGCGGTCGTGCACGCTGCGGATGAGGCGGCCGGCGCCCTGCTTCAGCGCGATCACCGCGCTGGGCACCTGCCAGCCCATGAACGGGTTGATGCCGGACTGTTCCAGCGCGGCGAGGCGCGCCATCAGCACCGGATCGTCGGGCGCGGCGAACGGCAGCTTGTCGATCACCACCACGCTGAGCGCCTCGCCGACCACGTCGACGCCTTCCCAGAAACTGGCCGCGCCGAGCAGCACGCCGTGGCCGCTGGCGCGGAACTCCTCAAGCAATCGCGGCCGCGGCGCGCTGCCCTGCACGAACAGCGGCCATGGGACCCGGTCCTGCAGCAGCTCGGCGGCACGACGCAGTGCGCGGTGCGAGGTGAACAGCAGGAACGCGCGGCCGTTCGACGCCTGCAGCACCGGCAGCACCGCCGCGATCACCTGCTCGGTGTAGTCGCGCGCGTTCGGGTCGGGCAGCCCCGACGGCAGGTAGCACAGTGCCTGATGCGCGTAGTCGAACGGGCTGTCCAGGCTCAGCGTCTGCGGCTCGTCCAGGCCGAGCTGGCGCGCGAAGTGGTCGAAGTTGCCGGCCACCGACAGCGTGGCCGAGGTGTGGATCCACGCCGCCTGGGTGCGCTCGCGCAGGCCGCGCATCGGCGCGGCCAGATCCAGCGGCGTGGCGTACAGCGCGAAGCCGCGCGGGAAGGTTTCGTACCAGCGCACGTCCTGATCGCCGTGCGTCTCGACGATGCGCTGCAGCCGTTCGGCGAACAGTTCGGCGCGCTCGTGCAGGTTGGCGAGGCCGCGCGAGCGCTCGGCCTGCGAGGCGAGCAGTTCGGCCAGCGTGGCCAGCAGTTCGCCCAGCTCGTGCAGCGCGGCGCGCACCTCGGCGCGATCGTCCAGCAGCGCGAAGGCGCCGCGCGCGGGCAACGGCTCCAGCGCCAGGCGCAGCTTGCGCAGCGCATCCTGCAGCGCTTCGACCGGCTCCAGCAGCAGGCCGATCGCGCCGGTGATGCCGCTGCATTCGGTGAGCGTGTCCTGCGCCATGTCGGCGAGCTGGCGCGCGCTGAGGCTCTGCGAGAAGAACTGGCCGGCCAGTTCGGGGATCTGGTGCGCTTCGTCGAGGATGAAGGCCGCCGCACCGGGCAGGATCTCGCCAAAGCCTTCCTGCTTCAGCGCCAGATCGGCGAACAGCAGGTGATGGTTGACCACCACCAGGTCGGCTTCCATCGCCTCGCGGCGCGCCTTGAACACGTGGCAGTCCTCGTAGAACGGACACTCCACGCCGAGGCAGTTTTCCGCGGTGGAGGTGACGCGAGGCCACAGCGGCGACTCCTCCGGCACCTCGGCCAGCTCCATGCGGTCGCCGCGGCGGGTGCGCCCCGACCAGGCGCGGATCGCGGCCAGCTGCGCGGCCTGCGCCGGCGCCAGGCTGCCGCCATCGCGCACGGTCTGGTCGAGCCGATACAGGCAGAGATAATTCGCGCGGCCCTTCAGCAGCGCCGTCTTCAGGCGCGCGCCCAGCACCGAACGCACCTTCGGCAGGTCGCGAAAATACAGCTGGTCCTGCAACGCCTTGGTGCCGGTGGAGATGATCACGCGCTCGCCCGACAGCAGCGCCGGCACCAGGTAGGCGTAGGTCTTGCCGGTACCGGTGCCGGCCTCGGCAACCAGCGTGTCGCGTCCGGCGATGGCCTGCTGCACCGCCCGCGCCATCGCCTGTTGAGCCAGCCGCGGCGCGAAGTTCGGCAGCTCGCGGGCGAACGGGCCGTCGGCACCGAGCAAGGCGCCGACGTCGTCGTCGGACGCGGTGTCGTCGGGAGCGATCATCCGCCGATTATGGCCGAGCCACCGTCGTCGACAAAGCGGCGCGGGAACCGCGGCGGCGCCCGGCGCATCCACTGGCATGCGACCCGCCCGTCGTTCCCAGGAGGCAGCCGTGAGACTGTTCGCACCCGAAACCGCACCCGTACTCGACCTGGTCGACATCCACGGCCAGGCCATCGCGACCAGCCAACCCGGACGGCTTACCTTGCTCTCGTTTTTCCGCGACGCGGCCTGCCCGTTCTGCAACTTCCGCATTTACGAGCTGACCCAGCGGCACCAGGAATTGTCCGAGCGGGGGTTGGACGTGGTCGCGGTATTCAGCGCCTCGCAGGCAGAAGTGTTGCGCTTCGCCGGCCAGCGCCCGCGCCCGTTTCCGCTGGCGGCCGATCCCGCCTCGCGTGCGCACGAGGTCTACGGCATCGAGCGTTCGCCGTGGCGCAAGTTCAAGGCGATCGTGACGCGGGTGCCGACCCTGCTTCGCGGCCTGCGCCTGGTCGGCTTCGCCGGCCTCAACACCGGCAACCTGATGCCGGCGGATTTCCTGATCGACGGCCGCGGCCGCATCGTGGAGGCCTATTACGGCCGCGACGCCGGCGACCG
>CALCWL010000222.1 GCA_937906285.1 uncultured Rhodanobacter sp.
GTTGTTGTCGCGACCCACGGCCAGCGACTGGGCGTCGGCCAGCGCCTGCTGGAACCGCGAGGTGAGTTTGTCCATTCGCATGTCGAGAATCCCCGCATCGGTAGGGCGGCAATCGCCACGGCGCAAACGTGTGGCCGGAACGCACCGATTCAAGCTGGCTCGTTTGCGCTGATCGCCGTTCCCCGTGGCTGCACGCGACGCATGGCCGGTTCTTCACATTCACCCTGTTACGGTGCGGCCCGATGTCCACATCCTGCCCCGCCAACGCCACGACCCACGCGCCGCTCCCCCCTCCGCCGCTGCCCACCACAGACACCGGCTGGGCGCTGTTGCTGGACGTGGACGGCACCTTGCTCGACTTCGCTGATGATCCGCACGCGGTGCACGCGGACGACGAGCTGATCGCCCTGCTCGACGCGCTGCACGAGGCGACCGATGGCGCGCTGGCGCTGGTCAGCGGGCGCCGGCTGGACGACCTCGACCGCCTGTTCGAGCGCCCGCGCCGGGCCGCCATCGGCCTGCACGGACTGGAACTGCGCGCGGCCACCGGCGAGTTGCGCCGTCATGCAGTGGCGCCGCTGCAACAGGCGCGCATGCAGCACGAGGCGCAGGCGCTGGCCGAGCGCTTTGCCCGCGTGCAGCTGGAGAACAAGCAGCAGGCGGTCGCGCTGCACTGCCGCGGTTCGTCGGGCGAGTGGCAACAGTTGCACGAGGCGGCCATCGCGGTGATCGCCCACCTGCCCGGCTACGAGCTGCAGGCCGGTCGTCGCGTGCTGGAGTTCAAGCCCGGCGGCATGGACAAGGGCCGCGCCGTCGCCGAACTGCTGCAACGTGACCCCTTCAGGGGTCGGCTGCCGGTCTACCTCGGCGACGACCTCACCGACGAGCACGCCTTCGATGCGGTCAATCGCGCGCACGGCCTCAGCATCCGCGTCGGCGACCGCCACCCCAGCGCCGCGCGCTTCACCCTGCCCGACCCGGCCGCCACCATCGCCTGGCTGGCGCGCGTCCTGGACGCATTGACGCAAGGAGCCCCTACCCATGTCCGACCAACCGAACGAAAAACCCCAGGCCAGCCTTGAACTGGGCGTGATCGGCAACGGCAGCGTGGCCGCGCTGGTCGACAGCCACGCGCGCATCGTCTGGTGTTGCCTGCCGCGGTTCGATGCCGACGCCAGCTTCTGCAGCCTGCTCTCGCCGGCCCTCCCCGGCGGCGACTGGGCGATCGAGCTGGAGCACTTCGACCACGCCGAGCAGTTCTACCTGCGCAACACCGCGGTGCTGGTCACGCGGCTGTTCGACCGCCACGGCGGCGCGATCGAGATCACCGACTTCGCCCCGCGCCACCGCGTCTCCGGACGGCTCTACCACCCCGAGATGCTGGCGCGGCGCGTGGCGCCGATCTCGGGTTCGCCGCGCATCCGCGTGCGCATGCGGCCGCTGTGCGACTACGGCGCGCGCGCGCCGCACACCACCTCCGGCAGCAACCACATCCGCTACCTGCTCAGCGACACGATCCAGCGGCTGACCTGCGACGTGGCGCCGCTGCTGGTCGAACGCGGCCTGCCGTTTGGCCTGGAGCAGCCGGCGCACTTCCTGTTCGGCCCGGACGAGACGCTGGAAGGCAACGTGTCGGACTTCATCCACCTGGCACTCGAACGCACGCTGGATTACTGGCGCGAATGGACGCGCTACCTGTCCATCCCGTTCGAGTGGCAGGAGGCGGTGATCCGCGCCGCGATCACGCTGAAGCTGTGCCAGTACGAGGCCACCGGCGCGATCGTGGCGGCGCTGACCACCTCGATCCCGGAGTCGCCCGGCAGCGGGCGCACCTGGGATTACCGCTACTGCTGGCTGCGCGACGCCGCCTTCACCGTGCGCGGCCTCAACCGGCTGGGCGCCACGCGTTCGATGGAGGAGTACATCCGTTACGCCTTCAACCTGGTCGCCAACCGCAAGCAGGCCGAACTTGGTCCGGTGTTCGGCATCACCTTCGCCGAGGAGTTGCCCGAGCGCCAGGTCGACACGCTGTCCGGCTACCGCGGCAATGGCCCGGTGCGCGTGGGCAACGAGGCCTGGCAGCAGCGCCAGAACGACGTCTACGGCTCGGTGCTGCTGGCCTCGGCGCAACTGTTCTTCGACCAGCGCCTGCAGCACCGCGGCGACAAGGCGACCTTCGAGCGGCTGGAGCAGCTGGGCAAGACCGCGCTGCGCATGGCCGAGGAACCCGATGCCGGTCTGTGGGAATACCGCGGGCGCATGGCCGTGCACACCTATTCGGCAGCGATGTGCTGGGCCGCCTGCGACCGCCTGGCGCACATCGCCACCGAACTGGGACTGGAGGATCGCGCGCGCTGGTGGCATGACGAGGCCGCCTCGCTGCACGGGCGCATCGAGGCGCGCACCTGGAACGAAAAACTGGGCCATTTCGTCGACGCCTACGACGGTGAGCGGCTGGACGCCAGCCTGCTGCTGCTGGCCGACATCGGTTTCGTCCAGGCCAGCGACCCGCGCTTCGTCGCCACCGTCGACGCGATCGGCGAGAAGCTGGGCCACGGCGACTACATGTTCCGCTACATCGCGCCGGACGACTTCGGCGCGCCGGAAACCAGCTTCAACATCTGCACGTTCTGGTACATCGACGCGCTTGCCGCCACCGGCCGCGAGAAGCGCGCCCGCACCACCTTCGAGAACATGCTCGCCCAGCGCACCACGCTGGGCCTGCTCTCGGAAGACATCGCGCCGAAGACCGGCGAGCTGTGGGGCAACTTCCCGCAGACCTATTCGCTGGTGGGGTTGATCCAGTCGGCGATGCGCCTGTCCCGTCCCTGGGAGGAAGCCATGTGATGGCGCGCAAGGCACCCGGCCGGCTCATCGTGGTGTCCAACCGCGTCGCCTTGCCCCACCAGACCGCCACCGGCGGGCTCGCCTCGGCCCTGCGCGCGGCGCTGGCCGAGAACGGCGGGCTGTGGTTCGGCTGGAGCGGCAAGGCGGCCGCCGCCGAAACCGGCGCCGAACTGCACCAGACCAGCGATGGCGGTATCGACTACGTCACCGTGGACTTCTCGCGCGCCGACCACGACGCGTTCTACACCGGCTTTTCCAATGGCGCGCTATGGCCGCTGCTGCACTACCGGCCCGACCTGGTCGACTACCAGCGCAGCCATCTGGACGGCTATCTGCGGGTCAACCGGATCTTCGCCGAGCGCCTGCGTCCGCTGATCGGCCCGGACGACACGATCTGGGTCCACGACTACCACCTGATCCCGCTGGCCGC
>CALCWL010000223.1 GCA_937906285.1 uncultured Rhodanobacter sp.
AAGCCCTCGGCGTAATGGAAGGCGTTGTGGATGAACTCGGTGACGTTGAGCTCCGCCCGCCGCCACCATTGCCGGGTCAGCGCGCGCTCTTGCGGGGTCGCGCCGATCAGCGCCGGCGCGGGATGCAGCTCCTCCAGATATTCGGCGATCGCCACCGCCTCGGCCAGCACGCTGCCGTCATCGAGGCGCAGCGCCGGCGTCTGCCCGGCGGGGTTCATGGCGAGATAGGGCGGCTCGCGGTTCTCGCCGCGCATCACGTCCACCGCCACGGCCGGCAGGCGCAGACCCTTCTCCAGCACGAACATGCGCAGGCAACGCGGGGCGGGACTGATCGCGTCGTAGATCAACAAGGGCGGCTCCGGTGCGAGAATGCCGACACTACACCGCAAGTGACACGTCGTTGCCATGACCCACGACTACCTCATCCGCTCCATCGAACCGCGCGACAACGCGGCAATGGCCGCAATCATCCATACCGTGATGCCCGAGTTCGGCGCCGACGGCCCCGGCTTCGCGATCCACGACGCCGAGGTGGACACAATGTACGAGTCCTACGCACAGCCGCGCAGCAGTTACTTCGTGGTCGAACGCGGCGGCACGGTGATCGGCGGTGGTGGGGTGGCGCCCTTGCAGAACGCGGAGGCGGACGTATGCGAGCTGCGCAAGATGTATTTCCTGCCCGCCGCACGCGGCATCGGTGCGGGCACGGCGATGATGCAGCGCTGCCTGGACGCAGCCCGCGCGCACGGGTTTCGCCGCTGCTACCTGGAAACGCTGACCGGCATGGACGCGGCGCAGGCGCTGTACAAACGCAGCGGCTTCACCGCGTTGTGCGCGCCGATGGGCGGCACCGGGCATTTCGGTTGCGACCGCTTCTTCATCCGCGACCTGTGAGGTGGGCCATGTCGAACCATGATCCGCGCGTCGATGCCTATATCGCGAAATCCGCCGAGTTCGCCCGACCGATTCTCGAGCACCTGCGCGAACGCGTGCACGCCGCCTGCCCCGAGGTGGAGGAAGGCATCAAGTGGAGCATGCCGTTCTTCAGCTACAAGGCCGCACCGATGTGCATGATGGCCGCGTTCAAGCAGCACTGCAGCTTCGGTTTCTGGCTGTCGAAGGAAGTGACCGGTGGCGGCGACGAGGACGGCATGGGGCAGTTCGGCAAGCTCGCGACGCTGAGGGATCTGCCGTCAGACAAGCAACTGGCCACGTACCTGAAAAAGGCGATGGCCTTGAACGAAGCGGGCGTGAAGAAGGCACGTCCGAAGGCCGCTGCGAAACCAGCACCGACCCTGCCGGACGAACTGGCCGCAGCGCTCGCCCGGAAGCAGCACGCCGCCGCACGCAAGACCTGGGAAGGCTTCGGCCCCGGCGCGCAGCGCGAGTACGTCGACTGGGTCACCGAGGCGAAGACCGAAGCCACCCGCCAGAAACGCCTCGCCACCACCCTGGAGTGGCTGGCCGAGGGCAGAAAACGCAACTGGAAGTACGAGAAATGTTGAAGGCCGCCCGATGATCCGCACCGCCCGCGACGAAGACGCCGCCGCCATCCACGCCATCTACGCGCCGTCGGTCAACGACGGCGTAGCCACCTTCGAAACCGAACTGCCCGGCGTGGACGCCATGCGCGCACGCCTGCGCGCACGCCTCAAGCACTACCCGTGGCTGGTGTGGGAAGAAGCCGGCGAAGTGCTGGCCTACGCCTATG
>CALCWL010000224.1 GCA_937906285.1 uncultured Rhodanobacter sp.
CAGCTTGACGATCTCGCGGCCGATCAGGCTGCGTGCCATCGGGATCACCTCGATCGGCACCGGGAACCGGCCGAGCAGCTCCACCCGCTTGCTGGAGTCGATGATGCAGACGAACTTTTCGCTCGCCGCCGCCACGATCTTCTCGCGGGTCAGCGCGGCGCCGCCGCCCTTGATCAGCCGCTTGTACGGGTCGCACTCGTCGGCGCCGTCGACGTAGAGCGTCAACGGGCCGGTAGCATTGAGGTCGAGTACCGGAATGCCGAGCTTCTTCAGCTGCGCGGTGGACTGCTCCGAGCTGGACACCGCGCCTTGGATGCGATCCCTCAGGTCGGCCAGCGCGTCGATGAAAAACGCCACGGTGGAACCGGTGCCGACGCCGACGATGGCGCCATCCTCGACGTAGCGGATCGCGGCCTCGCCGGCCAGTTTCTTCTCGTTCGCGTTGCTCATGGGGATGCTGTCCGCAAGGAAAGGCGCATTATGGCGGCCGGCTGCGTTCGCGGCGAGCTTGCGGACAGCTCGAACCTGCGCGAGCGCTATTCGAGAGCGAGAATGTGCTTCCAGTGCGCCGCCTCCACCGGCATCACCGACAGCCGGTTGCCCTTGCGCAGCAGGGCCATGCCCTCCAGCGCGGGATCGCCCTTGAGCTCGTCCAGGCTGATCGTGCGCTTGAGCTTCTTCACGAACTTCACGTCGACCAGCATCCAGCGCGGGTTGTCGCGCGAGCTGCCGGCGTCGAAGTACTTGCTCTTGGGATCGAACTGGCTGGGGTCGGGATAGGCGTCGGTGGCCACTTCGGCGATGCCGACGATGCCGGGCACGGTGCAGTTGGAGTGGTAGAAGAACACCTGGTCGCCGGGGCGCATGCCGTCGCGCATGAAGTTGCGCGCCTGATAGTTGCGCACGCCGTCCCAGGGTTCGCGCTTCTTGCGCTTGAGATCGTCGATCGAAAAGGCGTCCGGTTCGGACTTCATCAGCCAGTGGTTCATGCGGCGTGTTCCGGCGTGTCAGGATGGTCTGGACCGGTGCGGTTGCAGTCGATCAGTTCGCGTTCGGTGGCGACGAAATCCAGCGGCACGTCCCAGGCCTGCTCGTCGATTTCGGGCAACTCCTGGAATGCATAGGCGATGCCGACCAGCAGCGGTTCGGTGGGGCGCACCTGTTCATTGAGGAAGGCGAAGCCGCGGTCGTAGTAGCCGCCGCCGTGGCCGAGCCGGTTGCCTCGGCGATCGAAGCCGAGCAGCGGTACCAGCACCAGATCCAGCTGGAACGGTTCGAACAGTTCGTTCCGCTGCGCCGGTTCGGGAATGCCGTAGCGGTTGGCTTCCACGGCGTCGCCAGGCTTCCAAGCGGCGAAGCGCAGTTGCCGGTTCGGGCCGGCCACCGGCAGCAGGAATTGCTGGCCGCGTGTGGCCAGCGGCGGGATGACCAGGTTCAGTGGCAGCTCCCCGTGGCTGGCCCAGTAACCGGCCACGCGCTGGTCAGTGAAGTACTCGGGCAGTTGTTCCAGGCTGCGGCGCAGTCCCTGCGCGGCGTTGATGCGTTCGGGGGGGAGCAGTGCGCGGCGCTGTGCGGCCAGGCGTTGGCGAAGCTCGCGGCGTTGGGCGGGGGCGTCCACGTGTCGCTCGGCTCCGTCATGGGTGCGCCCTGTTCGTCATCCGGGCAATCCGGGTGACGAACAGGGCGGGAATCAAGTGGCGTAAACCGCAATGCCGCTGCCCACCAAACGACCTTGATCCACGATGGATCAGGTGGGAGGGCAACATGGCCTCGAGGCTTTCCGCACGCGGCGGACATGCACAACAGCCGATGTAGAGCCGACCCGGGGCCGTATTTAGGAACAAGGCAAATGTAAGAGTGTGCTGGCGAACACCGCAGAAAACGCCGAGGTCAATTCTAGGCGCTTGCCGGGAAATGTCCACCGTCTGGCGCGACGTCGCGCGCGGCGTTCAGGACTTGGCCGGGTCGGTTTCCAGTGCCGCGCTGAGCTTGCTGCGCAGGCTGGCCAGTCCGTCGCTGAGGCGCTGGTTCTGCCCCTCGTGCTGCTTGCGCAGGATGATGAACTCGTGCGCCACGCTGATCGCCGCGAGCACTGCCAGGCGTTCGAAACCCGGCGCCTTGGCGTGGGCGCGCAGCTCGCGCATCTTGCGGTCGAGGTAGCCGGCCGCTTCCAGCAGGCCTTCGCGTTCTTCCGGTGCGCAGGCGATCAGGAATTCACGATCGATGAGTCGCAGGGCGACCGGTTCAGTGCTGGACATGGGTTCGGTCAACCGTTGCTCTCGAGCGATTTCAGCCGCTGGATCATCGCCTCGACGCGGCTGCGTGCCTGCTCGTTGCGTGCCAGCAGGCCGGCGCGTTCGCCGGAGAGTTGCTCCTGGCTCTGGCGCAGGCTGCGGTTCTCCTCGCTGAGCCGGCGCACGGTATCGAGCAGACGATCCATCTGCTGGCCCAGGGCGGCCAACTCTTGCTGGACAGGGTCAACATGGTCTGGCGTGCTCATGCCCGAAACTATAGCAGGACGCCGGCGGATTTCCGCCTCGTGGCGCACGCTGCCGGCAGCGTGCGGCGGCTGCATTAAACTGGGCTCACTGATCGCAGGACAAGCGCCGTGACCGATACCGACGAGATGGACCACGATGAGCTGCAGGCACTGGTCGTGCGGCTGCGCCTGGGCACCAGCGCCAGCGAATTGCATGGCTCGCTGACCGGCTACCTGGCCGGCGGCGGCGCGGTGGGCGGCGATGCGCTGCTCGGCGTGCTGGAGCTGGAGGGCGAGGCGACCGAACCCACCGTGACGGATCGTGCCGAACTTGACGCGCTGGCGCGGCAGAGCCAGGCGGCGCTTGCCGACGCCGAGCTGGGCTTCGAGCCGCTGCTGCCGGCGGACGACCGTCCGCTGCACGAGCGCGCCGACGCCGTCGTGGAATGGTGCCGCGGCTTTCTCGGCGGCTTCGGCCTGGCCGGCGCCGCCGTGCAGGCATCGCTGTCGGGTGAGGCGCAGGAGGTGCTGCGCGACCTCGGCACGATTGCAGGCTCCTCGTTCGATTTCGGCAACGAGAGCGAGGACGAGGACGCGCTGATCGAGGTGCACGAGTTCGTGCGCATGGCGGCGATGCTGCTGTTCGCCGAGTGCGGCGCGCGCGACGGTGGCGGGAACACCCTGCATTGAGTACGCCGGCGATCAACCCGGCGGGGTTGGCGATCGCGCCCGAGGAGTTTGCCCGCCGGCGTCGCCAACTGATGAAGATGGCCGGCCCCGACGCGGTGCTGCTGGTGGCCGCCGCGCCCGAGCGCATGCGCAACGCCGATGCGGCCTGGCCGTACCGGCAGAATTCGGATTTTCACTACCTCGCCGGCTTCCCCGAGCCCGATGCGGTGCTGGCGCTGCTGCCCGGACGGGCGCATGGCGAGGCGGTACTGTTCTGCCGCGAGCGCGACGCCGAGCACGAACGCTGGCACGGCCCCAGCGTCGGCACCGAACAGGCGGTGGCCGCCTGGGGCATGGACGACGCGTTCCCGATCGACGACATCGACGACATCCTGCCCGGCATGATCGAGGGCCGCGCGCGGGTGTACTGCCACTTCGGCCATGAGCCCGCGTTCGATGCGCAGCTGCTGGGCTGGATGCGCCGCCTGCGCCAGCTGCGCGGCGGCGGCGTGGTGCCGAAGGAGTTCGTCGCGCTGGGCCACCTGCTGCACGACCTGCGCCTGTTCAAGTCGCGCGCCGAACTGAAGCTGATGCGCGCCTCGGCGGCGATTGCGGTGGAGGCGCAACTGGCCGCGCTGCGGCTGGCGCGGCCGGGCCGACACGAGTACGAAGTGGAAGCCGAACTGCTGGGCACGATCCGCCGCCACGGCGCGGTACCCGCCTTCGCTCCTACCGTGGCCGGCGGCGCCAACGCCTGCGTGATGCACTACCAGGGCAACCGCGCGCCGCTGCGCGACGGCGAGCTGCTGCTGATCGACGCCGGTGCGGAGCTTGATTGCTACGCTTCGGACATCAGCCGCACGTTTCCGCCCAACGGCCGCTACAGTCGCGAACAGCGCGCGTTGTACGAGGTGGTGCTGGCCGCGCAGCTGGCGGCAATCGACCAGGTGCGGCCCGGCCTGCCGTTCGATGCCTCGCACGGTGCGGCGGTGCGGGTGCTGAGCGAAGGCCTGTGTGCGTTGGGCCTGCTCGACGGCGATGCCGACGCGGCGGTCGCCAGCGGCAGCTACCGGCGTTTCTTCGCCGCCAAGACCGGCCACTGGCTCGGCCTGGACGTGCACGACGTGGGCGACTACCGCATCGACGGCGAATCGCGCCTGCTCGAACCGGGCATGGTGCTGACGGTGGAGCCGGGCCTGTACGTGCCGCCGGACGACCGCTCGGTGGCCGAGCGCTGGCGCGGCATCGGCATCCGCATCGAGGACGACGTGGCGGTGACCCGCGAGGGCCACGAAGTGCTGACGGCGGCGATGCCGAAGGACCCGCTCGAGATCGAGGCCTTGCTCGCAGGGCGTTGATCCCGCGCGGCGAAATGCCACGCGGCGCGGCGCCGCGTACGACGAGACGTGCACGTTTGCGGGCCTATAGTCGAACGATCCCAGCCGCAGGCGATGACGATGACGGCCGAGTTCCTGTCGCGGATCCAGTTCGGTTTCGTGATGTCGTTCCACATCCTGTTTCCCGCGTTCACCATCGGCCTGGCGAGCTGGCTGGTGTTCCTGGAGGCGCTGTGGCTGCGTCGGCGCAGCGAGATGCTGCGCGACCTCTACTTCTTCTGGCTCAAGGTGTTTGCCGGTTCGTTCGGCCTGGGCGTGGTCTCGGGCATCGTGATGAGTTTCCAGTTCGGCACCAACTGGGCCGGCCTCTCCACCGTGGCCGGCAACGTGCTCGGGCCGCTGCTCAACTACGAGGTGATGACGGCGTTCTTCCTGGAAGCCACCTTCCTCGGCGTGATGCTGTTCGGCTGGAATCGCGTGGGCCACCGCACGCATTTCTTCGCCACCTGCATGGTCGCGCTGGGCACGCTGATCTCCAGCTTCTGGATCCTGGCGGCGAACAGCTGGATGCAGACGCCGCAGGGCTACGCGGTCGTCGACGGAGTGATCCATGCCACCGACTGGTGGGCGGCGATCTTCAATCCGTCGTTCCCGACCCGGCTGGTGCACATGGTGCTGGCGTGCTTCCTGAGCACGGCGCTGGTGATCGGCGGCGTGGCGGCGTGGTATCTGTTGCGCGGCATCTGGCAGGACAAGGCGCGGCTGATGCTGCGCTGCGCGCTGGGCCTGGTGGCGGTGGCGGCCCCGCTGCAGATCGTCGTGGGCGATCTCTCCGGCCTGGTGGTGCGCGCATACCAGCCGGCCAAACTGGCGGCGATCGAGGCGCGCTGGACTACCGCCAGCAGCGTGCCGCTGACCCTGTTCGCGTGGCCGGACGAGCAGGCCGAACGCAACGACTACGCGCTGGACGTGCCGCATCTGGGCAGCCTGATCCTCACCCACAGCTGGGACGGCGAAGTGCAGGGCCTGAAGGACTTCCCCGTGGCCGATCGCCCGCCGGTGGCCGCGCCGTTCTTCAGCTTCCGCATCATGGTCGGCCTCGGCGTGCTGATGCTGGTGCTGGCGCTGGCGGGCGTGCTGCTGTGGTGGCGCCGGCGATTGTTCGAGCACCGCTGGTACCTGCGCTGCTGGATCGCGATGATGCCGGCCGGCTTCATCGCCCTGCTCACCGGCTGGTACACCGCCGAGATCGGCCGCCAGCCGTGGGTGGTCTACGGCGTGATGCGCACGGCCGATGCCGCGAGCACGCTGGCCGTCTCCAGCGTGATGACGTCGCTGATCGTGTATTTCGTCACCTACATGATCCTGTTCGGCTTCGGCAGCTGGTACCTGTTCAAGGTGCTGCGCAGCGGCCCAGAGGCGGCGCCGCCGCGATTCGGTTTCGAGGCCACCGCCGCGCGGCCGCTGGCCGTGGCCGACGATCGCCGGGAGGAGTGAACATGGAACTCTCCACGACCCTGCCGGTGGTTTGGTTCCTGATCATCGGTTTCGCGATCATGATGTACGTGGTGCTGGACGGCTTCGTGCTGGGCATCGGCATCCTCACTCCGTTCGCCGACGACGAGGCGCAGCAGGAGCTGATGATGAACACCGCCGCGCCGATCTGGGATGGCAACGAGACCTGGCTGGTGATGGGCGGCGCCGGATTGATGGCGGCGTTTCCGCGCGCCTATGCGCTGATCCTGTCGAGTCTGTACCTGCCGGTGCTGGCCATGCTGATCGCGCTGATCTTCCGCGGCGTGGCGTTCGAGTTCCGCTTCCGCGCTCACCGCTCGCGACGCATCTGGGGCGTGGGGTTCCATGCGGGCTCGGTGGTTGCCGCGTTCGCCCAGGGGCTGATGCTGGGCGCGATCGTGGAAGGCATGCCCGCCGAGGGTGGCAAGTACCTGCATGGTGCCTTCGCCTGGTTCAGTCCGTTCGCGGTGATGACCGGCATGGCGCTGGTCTTCGGCTACGGTCTGCTCGGCGCCACCTGGCTGGTGCTCAAGACCGAAGGTCGGCCGCAGCGCATCGCGCGCGACCTGACCCGCCCGCTGATGCTGGCGGTGATCGCCTTCATGATCATGGTGAGCGCGTGGCTGCCGTTCCTGGATTCGCGGTTGATGGACCGCTGGTTCGCGTGGCCGAACTTTCTCTACCTGTCGCCGCTGCCGGTCCTCACCGTGGTGGTCGCCGCGTGGTTGTGGCGCGCGGTGCTGGCCGATCGGGAGGTGGCGCCGTTCGTGCTCGCGCTGAGCTTCTTCGCGCTGGGTTTCCTCGGCCTGGTGGCCGGCATGTGGCCGAACATCGTGCCGCCCGACATGAG
>CALCWL010000225.1 GCA_937906285.1 uncultured Rhodanobacter sp.
GTTTCATCATCGGTTTCGTCGCCGCGATCATCGCCGCGCTGGTGCAGTTCGGCGACTGGACCCACGTGCTGATGGTGTGCGGCGTGTTCGCGCTGGGCCAGCTGCTGGAAGGCTATGTGCTGGTGCCCAAGCTGGTCGGCGACAAGATCGGTCTGCACCCGGTGGCGGTGATCTTCGCGGTGCTGGCTGGCGGCTACCTGTTCGGTTTTCTCGGCGTGCTGCTGGCCTTGCCGGCCGCGTCGGTGATCGTGGTGCTGCTGCGCTACCTGGTCGAACGCTACCGGATGAGCGAGCTGTACAACGACGAGGGACCGGCCGATCCGGTGATTGCCGAGGTCGAAGTGGCCGTGCGCGCCGATGGCGACGTCGCCGCCCGGACCCAGGCGACGCCCGCGCCCGGAGACCGGCCGGTCGAATGAACCCGCAACTGCCGCTCGCCCTGCGCTGGCCGCGACGCCAGCGCTTCGAGCACTTCCACGCCGGCGCCAACGCCGCGGTCCTGGCCGCGCTGCGCCGCTTCGCGGTCGAAGCCGGCGCGCCGTGGATCTACCTGCATGGCGTGTCCGGCAGCGGCCGCAGCCATCTCCTGCTGGCCACCTGCCAGGCCGCCACCGCGGCCGGTCGGCGTGCGCAATACCTGCCGCTGGCCGCGATGGAGGACCCCGCAGCCGCCTTGCGCGGCGTGGCCGGCAGCGAACTGCTGGCGCTGGACGATCTTGGCGCCATCGCCGGCGATCGCGAGGCGGAACATGCGCTGTTCGATCTCTACAACCGCATGAAAACCGAAGGTCACGCGCTGCTGTTCGCCGCCGAGGCCACGCCGGCGCAGCTGGGCATCGACCTGCCCGACCTGCGCTCGCGCCTCGGCGCCTGTACCCAGTTCGCGCTGAAGCCGCTGGACGACGACGAACGTCGCGCGGTGCTGAAAGCGCAGGCGTCAGCACGCGGCATCGAGCTGGACGACAGCGTGCTCGACTGGCTGTTTGCCCGCTACGCGCGCGACCTCGGCGCCTTGCTCGACCTGCTCGACAAGCTGGACGCCGCCTCGCTGGCCGCGCAGCGGCGCATCACCATCCCGTTTCTGCGCGATTTCCTGCGCGAGGGCGGCGCGGCCGCACCCTGAATCCGCCTCAGGCCTCGCCTGCCTCGGCGTCCAGTCGCGCCATCACCGCGTCGGAGACGCGGGCGCAGCGGCGGCCCATGAAGGCGAACGCCTCGCCCACGGTGGTGGCGAGCTTGTCGTGCAGGGCGGCGCGCAGCTGGCGACGCGCGCGGTGCAGGCGGGTTTTCACCGTCTCCGGCTTGATGCCGAGCTGGCTGGCGGTTTCCTCCACGCTGCATTCCTCCACCTCGCGCAGCATGTAGACCACGCGGAAGGCCGGCGGCAGTTCGTCGATGGCGTGCTCCAGCAGGTGGCGGATCTGCGCGCGGGCGGCCGAGGACGCGGGGTCCTCGCTGCCGAAGGCGGAGGGGAAGCGGATGATCTGATGGGTATCGTCGGGTGCAGCGTCCACCTGTTCCAGTCCCACCATGGTGTGGCGCTTGCGCAGGCGGCCGCGGGCCTCGTTGAGCACGATCGTGGTCAGCCAGGTCGAGAGGGTCGCCTCGCCGCGGAACGAATCCAGCTTGTGATAGGCACGCATATACGATTCCTGCAGCACGTCTTCCGCTTCCGCGTCGTCGCCGATCACCGCGCGCGCGACGCGGAACAGGCGCTGGTTGCAGCGCTGCATGATGTGTCGGAACGCCGCGCGTTCGCCGCCACGGACGCGCGCCACCAGCGCGTGGTCGTCCAGCGAGGCGTAGTCGACGAGTGCAGTACGGGCTTGATTGGGCATGGTGTTCTCCTTCTACACCCGATCGGATGCGTTTGCATGCCGGGAGGTTCCCGCGCGTGGGTCAGGCCGGGCGGGAACCGTGGCGCCGCTGCTGCATCAGATGGGCACGGGCGGCCGCTGCGTGCCGCCCATCCATGCAAGGAACCCATCATGAACAAACCGCTGTTTGCCCTCGTCCTCGGTCTGGCCCTGGTCGCCGGACCCGCCATGCACGCCGAGGCGGCCGCGCCGGCGCTCAACGACGCGCAGGTCGCGCACATCGCCTACACCGCCGGTGCGATCGACATCACCGCGGCCAAGCAGGCGCTGCAGAAGTCGCACAACCCCGCGGTGCGCGCCTTCGCCGAGGAAATGGCACGCGACCACGCCGCGGTGAACGAGCAGGCACTGGCGCTCGTGAAGAAACTGGGTGTGACGCCCGAGGACAACGCGACCAGCCAGTCCCTGGCCAGCGCCGCCGCGGCCGAGCAGACCAAGCTCGCCGCATTGAGTGGCGAGGCTTACGACAAGGCCTATGTCGCCAACGAAGTTGCCTTCCATCAGACCGTCAACGGTGCCTTGAGCGGCACGCTGATCCCGGCGGCGCAGAACGCGGAGCTGAAGTCGCTGCTGGAAACCGGGCTGAAGCTGTTCCAGTCGCACCAGATGCATGCCGAGCACCTGGCGCAGAGCCTGAAGTAAGGAGCGCGCCATGCTTCGCATGATGCTTCTGCTCGGCATCGCGCTGGCGCTGGTCGGCGGAACCGCGCCGGCCAGCGCCGCCGGCGCGGCGTCCGCCCCCCGCGTGCATGTGGTGGTGATCGACAAGATGGCCTTCGGCCCGATGCCTGCCGACGTGCGCGCCGGCGACATCATCGAATGGGCCAATCACGGCATCCTCGAACACAGCGCCACCGCCCGCGACGGCAGTTTCGATGTCGACCTCAAGCCGGGCGCCACGGTGCGCATGACGGCGAAGGCCGGCAGCTTCGTCGTCTTCTGCAAGTTCCACCCGACGATGCAGGCGAACCTGGTGGTGAAGTAAGGCCCCGGCCGCTGCTCGGGGCCGTTCAGGCCTTGAGCAGCGCCGGCGTCGCCTGCTGGCCGATGGCCTCGACCATCGCCTTGGCCACGTTGAGGTTGCCGGCGATGAGGTTGCCGCTGGCGGGGATGCCGTCGCGGCCGGCGAAGTCGCAATAGCGGCCGCCCGCTTCATGCACCAGCAGCACGCCGGCGGCCATGTCCCAGGGCTTCAGGCCGATCTCGAAATAGCCGTCGTAGCGACCGGCGGCGACGTAGGCCAGGTCCAGTGCGGCGGAGCCGGAGCGGCGGATGTCCTCGGCCTGGCCGAGGATGGCGCGGGTCATGTCCAGCTGCGGCACCAGGTGCTCGCGCTGGCGGAACGGGAAGCCGGTGGCGATCATTGCGCCGCCCAGGTTCTCGCGCTTGGAAACGCGCATGCGGCGGTCGTTGAGGTAGGCGCCGTCGCCCTTGCTGGCGGTGTACAGCTCGTCGCGCAGCGGGTCGAAGATCACCGCGTGGATCGGCACGCCCTTTTCCAGCAGCGCGATCGACACGCAGAAGTGCGGGATGCCGCGCAGGTAGTTGTGGGTGCCGTCCAGCGGGTCGATCACCCAGGTCAGCGGTCCCTTGCCGGTCGCGCCGCTTTCCTCGGCGAGAATGGCGTGGTCGGGGTAGGCGCGGCGCAGTTCCTTGACGATCTCCGCCTCGGCCAGCTTGTCGACCTCGGAGACGAAGTCCATCTGCTGCTTCTCGACCACGTGCAGGCCGTCGATGCGGTTCATGTAGCGCAGGATCACATTGCCTGCGGAACGCGCGGCGCGCGCCGCGATCGTGACGTGTGGTCTGGCCATGGGTATCGACTTTGGAAGAGAGCGGGGGTTTGCGACCGCCGATTCTAGCAGGCCGCCCGCTGCTGCGGGCAGAAAGCGGCCGGCGCCGGCGCTTGTCCGTTATCCTTGCCTGTTCCGCCCGCCACGCCGATCCGCGCATGCCCGACACCGCCGACCTCGCCTCCCGCCTCCGTTTCGTGCTGGTGCGTACCTCGCACCCGGGCAACATCGGCAGCGCGGCGCGGGCGATCCGCACGATGGGTTTCGCGCAGATGGAGCTGGTCAGTCCGGCGCATTTTCCCGACCGCGAGGCGAACGCGCTGGCGGCCGGTGCCGATGACGTGCTCGAACAGGCCGGCGTGCACGGCGAGCTGGTCGACGCGCTGGCCGGCTGCAGTTTCGCGCTGGGCCTTTCCGCGCGCCGGCGCGGCATCACCCTGCCGGAACTCGGGCCGCGCGAAGCCGCGCGACAGGCGCTGGCTGCCGCGCAGCGCGGCGAGCAGGTGGCGCTGCTGTTCGGCAACGAGCGCAGCGGGCTGGCGAACGAGGAGCTGGCGCACTGCCACGCGATGGTGCGGATTCCCAGCGTGGACGATTTCAGCTCGCTCAACCTGTCGCAGGCGGTGCAGGTGATGGCGTACGAGTTGCGCATGGCGGCCTTGGGCGACGACGTGCCCGCACCACCGCCGGAGCACGACGAGCCGCTCGCCGACGCCGCCCTGATGGAACAGTTCTACCGCCATCTGGCGCAGACATTGGACGACATCGAGTTCCACAAGGGCCGCGAGCCGACCACGATCATGCTGCGCCTGCGCAAGCTGTTCCAGCGCGCCCAGCCGGATCAGCGCGAGCTGCGTGTGCTGCACGGCATCCTGGCCGACGCGCAGCGCATGGCGGGACTGGCGAAGAGCGAGAAGTGAGGAATGAGGAGCGAGGAGTGAGGAGTGAGGAGTGAGGAGTGAGGAGTGAGGAGTGAGAGAAAGCCACAGCCGGTTCCGCATCAGCCTTCTCTCACTCCTCGTTCCTCTTCACTCACTCCTGCCTGTCAGCCAGTCTCCTCACCGCCGGCGTCGTTCGCCGAGGGCGCCGGGGTGACCAGCAACTTGTCGATGCGCGCGCCGTCCAGGTCGACCACCTCGAAGCGGATGCCGCGCCAGGCGAATACTTCGCCGACCAGCGGCACGTGACCCAGCGCTGTCATCACCATGCCCGCGACGGTGCGGAAATCGTGGTCGTCCTCGCCCGGCAATTCGCTGGTGTGCAACAGTTCGCGCAGGTCGTCGGTCGACAGGCTGCCGTCGATCAGCCAGCTGCCGTCGGCGCGCCGCATGATCGGGCCGTCCTCGTTGCCGCTGCCGTGGCCGATCTGGCTGGCGCCGACCACCGCCGCCAGCAGGTCGTTGACGGTGACCACGCCCTCGATGTCGCCGTATTCGTCGACCACCAGGGCCAGCGGCGTTTCCGCGTCGCGGAATTCCTCCAGCAGGTCCAGCGCGCGCGCCGTGGCCGGCACGAACAGCGGCTTGGCCAGGTGGCCGAACAGCTCCGGCGTGCCTTCGGCGAAACCGTGCAGCAGGCGCTTGACCTCGACCACGCCGACCACCTCGCTCTCGTCGCCGCGGTACACCGGGTAGCACGAATACGGAGTCGCGCGCAGCACCTCGATGTTTTCCTCGCGGGACGCGGCGATGTCCAGCCACGCGATACGCATGCGCGGCGTCATCACGCTGTCCACCGTGCGATCGCCGAGGCGCAGCACGCGGTTGACCATGTTGTGCTCGTCCTCGTCGATCACGCCGGCCTCGACGCTCTCGGCGACCAGCAGGCGGATCTCCTCCTCGGTCACCACGCCGCGGCCGTGCGTGTCGATGCGCAGCAGGCGCAGCAGCAGGCCGCTGGAGGCGTTGAGCAACCACACGAACGGCGAGGTGATCCGCGCCAGCACCAGCATCGGGATCGCGGCCCAGGAGGCCACCTTCTCCGGCGCGGCGAGCGCCAGCCGCTTGGGCACCAGTTCGCCGATCACGATCTGGATATAGGAGATCAGCGCGAAACCGAGCACGATGCCCGCGCCGCGCGCATACGGCAGCAGCCAGGCCATGTGCTCGCCGGTCAGCGCGGCGGCGATGTGGGCGCCCAGCGCGTCGCCGGCGACCGCGCCGGTGACCAGCATCACCAAGGTGATGCCGACCTGCACGGTGGAGAGGAAGCGCTCGGGTGTCTCGGCGTGGCGCAGCGCTGCCGCGGCCTTGCGGCTGGTGCGCGCCATCTGCTTGAGGCGGCTGGGCCGCGACGCGACCAAGGCCATCTCCGACAGCGCGAAGAAGCCGTTGCACAGTGCAAGCACGAAGACGAGCGCGATTTCGGTCAGCATCGCGGCGAAGGTGTCGGAGGGTGCATGGGCACAGTGTAAGGGCAGGGCGGCTCCGCTTCACGCGGATATTGATGCACGGCAACACGGGCATCCTGTAACATTTCCGTCATTCCGCTCCTTCAGGCATGACCAGCATGTTTTCGTTGCAGACGATTTTCGGCAAAGGCGACAAGTTCTACGGCTTGCTTGAACAGAGCGCCAGCGCCGCCAGCGAAAGCGCCCAGGCCCTGCACGACCTGCTGACCAAGCCGGACCAGGGCTCGGTGATGGCGCGCTTCGCCGCGACCCGTGCGCGGGAGAAGGAACTGGCCGCGCAGATCAGCGAAGGGCTGGTGAACACCTTCGTCACCGCGCTGGATCGCGAGGATATCGAGGCGCTGAACTCCTCGCTGTACAAGATTCCCAAGACCATCGAGAAGTTCGCCGAGCGCTACGAGATCGTCTCCGCCCGCCTGGGCGGCGTGGATTTCGCGCAGCGCGCGCAGGTGCTGCTGCATTCCAGCGAGGTGGTGGCCGAGATGGTCGGCGAGCTGCGCAACGGCCTGCGCATCGACCGCGTGAAGAAGCTGCAGGATCGCCTGCAGGCGCTGGAATCGGAGGGCGACCGCATGCTCCTGGCGCCGTACCGCACCTTGTACGTCGAAGGCAGCGACGCCATGCGCGCGATGCTGGCCAAGGACCTGTTCGAGCTGATCGAGAAGGCCATCGACAAGTGCCGCGACGTGGGCAACATCGTCTACTCGATCGTGTTGAAGAACTCCTGAGGGCCTGCTCGTGACCCTGCGCCTTTCGCCTCGTTCGGCCGCCGGCCGTGGTCTTGCCGCAGGTGTTGGCGCATGAGCGTCGTCATCGCGGTGGTGGTGATCGCGCTGGCGTTCACCTACATCAACGGCTTCCACGACACCGCCAATTCCATCGCCACGGTGGTCGCCACCAAGGTGCTCAGTCCCGGTCAGGCCGTGCTGATGGCGGCCGGCACCAATCTGGTCGGCGCGTTCCTCGGCACTGCCGTGGCCGCCACGATCGCCTCGGGCCTGATCAATGCAGGCGTGCTGGAGGTGAGTTCGCAGTTGCTGATCTGCGCGCTGCTGGCGGCGATCGTGTGGAACCTGATCACCTGGTGGCTGGGTCTGCCGTCGAGTTCCAGCCATGCGCTGATCGGCGCCTTGGTCGGCGCCGCGCTGGCCGCCTCGGGCAATGACTTCGACGCGGTGATCTGGGTCCACGGCAGCTGGCTCAAGGGCAGCGGCGTGATCCCCAAGGTGATCATTCCGATGGTGCTGTCGCCGGTGGGCGGGTTCATTATCGGCTTCATCGTGATGGGCGCGCTGTACGCGCTGCTGGCGTGGTTCGCGAACCGGCGCGGCTGGTCGCGCCGGCTCGGCCGCACGCCGTTCGTCAACGCATTCTTCGGCAAGGCGCAGATCCTCTCGGCCGGCGCGATGGGCGTGGCGCACGGCATGAACGATGCGCAGAAGAGCATGGGCATCATCGCGCTGGCGCTGGCCGGCGCCACCGCGGCGCATCAGTTCGACCATCTGCCGTGGATGCTCGGCTTCCTGCGCATCGACGAGAACCCCGCCGGCGGCTTCGTGATCCCGGTGTGGGTGAAGGTGGTCTCGGCGCTGACCATGGCGGCGGGCACCGCCGGCGGCGGCTGGCGCATCATCAAGACGCTGGGCCACAAGATGGTCAAGCTGCATCCGATCAACGGTTTCGCCGCCGAAACCAGCGGTGCGCTGGTGATCCTCAGCGCCTCGGTGTTCGGCATCCCGGTGTCGACCACCCACATCGTGTCGTCCTCGATCATGGGCGTGGGCGCGGCCAAGCGCTTCAGCGCGATCCGCTGGTCGGTGGTGGAGCGGATGGTGTGGGCGTGGATCCTGACCCTGCCGATCACCGCGCTGCTGGCCTACGGCTTCGTGATGGCGTATCGCGCGGCGTTCTGAGCCGCCGCTACAAGGCATCCTCTTCGCTGGCGATGACCTGCTCCAGTCGGTCGCCCAGCTTGCCCAGCACGCGGATCACCCGGTCCAGCTCGGCGGCGTCGAGGAATTCGTACAGACGGTTCTCGCACAGGTGCAGGTAGGGCGAGCCGTCCAGGTCGGCCACGGCCAGGAAACCGGTACGCTGTTCCCAGTTGAAGCGCAGGCAGCGCTGCGGATCGGTGCCGGCGAGCGGGCCGATCGGGGTGGACACGCGCAGGTAGCGACGGCCGGATTCGCCCTCCAGCTCGGCCAGGTAGATGCCCTGGTAGCGGCCCTGGCCCAGGGCCAGGTCGAAGCTGATCAGGTACGGGTCGTTGTGGTGCAGCTGGTGCGCGCCGGCAAGGTGGGAGCGCACGGCTTCGAAGTGGCGCATGGTGCCATTCCCGTGGGACAGAGCCCGAGGTTACTCTGTCGGGCCTCGCCTGCCGAGTCACCCCACCTGGTCGGAACCGCCATGCAAGACCGCAACGCCCGCATCTATGCCGCCATCGCCGCGATTCCGCCCGGCCGCGTGGCCAGTTACGGCGCGATCGCGGCACGCGCGGGCCTGCCGGGGCGGGCGCGGCTGGTCGGTCGGCTGTTGGGCGAGGTGCCCGACGGCATGGAGTTGCCGTGGTTCCGCGTGCTGCGGGCCAGCGGCCACGTCGCGATGCCGCCGGGCAGCCGCGGTTTCCGCGAGCAGTGCCGGCGGTTGCGCGCCGAGGGTGTGGAGGTGGTCAATGGCCGCGTGCCGCTGTCGCGCTTCGGCCTGGACGGCGACCTCGACCACGAGTTGTGGGGCTGGCCCGGCGCCTGAGCCGTTGCGCTACTTCGCGTCGCCGCGGCGGCGTCCGGCGGGCTTGTACGGCTGGTCGAACTGGCGGATGAAGTCGCGCACCTGCGGGTAGACCGTCTCGCGCCATCGCCTGCCGCTGAAGATGCCGTAGTGGCCGGCGCCTTCGATCACCTTGTGCGCGCGGCGCTTCGCCGGGATGCTGCTGCACAGGTCGTGCGCCGCTTCGGTCTGGCCCAGGCCGGAGATGTCGTCCAGTTCGCCCTCGATGGTCAGCAGCGCGCTGTGCCGGATCGCGGCCGGCTCCACGCGTTCGCCGGCCACATCCCACAGCCCGCGCGGCAGCAGGAACTGCTGGAACACCTTCTCGATGGTGTCGAGATAGAACCGCGCCGGCATGTCCAGCACGGCGTTGTACTCGTCGTAGAACTTGCGGTGCGCCTCGGCATCTTCCTGGTCGCCGCGCAGCAGGTCCTGGTAGAAGTCCCAGTGCGAGCTCATGTGCCGGCCGGGGTTCATCGCGATGAAGCCGGCGTGCTGCAGGAAACCCGGATAGACCTCGCGCCCGTGACCCGGATAGTTCGGCGGCACGGTGTGGATCACGTTGCCCTTGAACCACGACAGCGGCTGGCGGGTGGCCAGGTTGTCGACGCTGGTGGGGCTGCGCCGCGAGTCGATCGGGCCGCCCATCATGGTCAGGCTGCGCGGGGTGGCTTCGCCGCGCGCGGCCATCAGCGACACCGCCGCCAGCACCGGCACGGTCGGCTGACACACGGAAATCACGTGCAGCGATGCGGCGCCGATGTGGCGGATGAAATCCTCCACGTAGGCGACGTAGTCGTCCAGGCTGAAGGTACCCTCGGCGGCCGGCACCATGCGCGCATCGACCCAGTCGGTGACGTACACCTTGTGGTCGCGCAGCAGCGTGCGCACGGTGTCGCGCAGCAAGGTGGCGTGATGGCCGGACATCGGCGCCACCACCAGCACCACCGGGTCCTTCTTCATCTTCTCGATGGTGGCCGGGTCGTCGCTGAAGCGCTTGAAGCGCTTGAGCTGGCAGAACGGCTTGGCCATGGCCAGCCGCTCTATCACCGCGATCTCCTGGTCGTGGGCCTGGGCCACGTGGATGTCGAACGCGGGTTTCTCGTAATCCTTGCCCAGCCGGTAGACCAGTTCGTTGGCGGCGGCCAGCCGCTGCACGCCGGGCCAGGCGGCGAACGGGTTGCCGCGGTCGCCAAGCATGCGCGCGGTGGCCTCGGCGTAATGGCTCAACGGGCCGAGCAGCGAACGCTGCCATTCATGGATTTGATAAAGCATCGAGTCGGATGGCTGGTCGAAAACTCAGCATCTTAGCGGGAATGGCCGCGTCGTGTTGCGATGCGGCAGAGACCGGGGTCTCAACTTGCGCGGCGGCAACGCAGCAGCACCTCGTCCACTCCGCCGGTGTCGCCCAGGCCCTCGCGCCAGCGTAGCGGCTGCTGGAAACGCAGGCCCAGCGGCATGAACACGCGGTTGTACCACCACATCGCGCGTTCGCGCTGGTGGTCGAGGAACCACTCGGCCAACGCCAGCAGATACGGCGAATGCGGCTGCATGCCGTACACCGCGCTGTGTTCCAGCACGAAGCCGTGCCCGGCCAGCAAGGCGAGGATCTGCGCCGGCTCGTAGCGGCGACAGTGGCCCACGCAATCGTCGAACGCCGTCCATGCGTGCGGGTGCAGCGGCACCGACAGCAGCACGCACGCGCCGGGCGCCGCCACGCGGGCCAGCTCCGCCAGCGCACCGCGGTCGTCGGCGACGTGTTCGAGGATGTCCAGCGCGCAGACCAGGTCGAAACTGGCGTCGCGCCAGGGCAGTGCGCCGATCAGACCATGCACCGCGGTGGCCCCGCGGGCCTGCAGCCGCTGTACTGCGGCATGGCTCAAGTCGACGAAGCAGGTGCCGCGCAGCGGCAACCGCGGGCGCAGCCCGGGCGCCACTTCGAGCCGGCGCGGTGCTTCGTCCGCCAACGCCTGCAGCAAGGGCCAGGTATTGAAGCGCGAGGGTTCGACCAGGTTCGCCCGCGTCCACAACGGCTCGTAGAAGCCACGGTTGCGGCGGATCGACTCGTCGTTGTTGCAAGGCTCGGCGGCGGGCAGGGAGGGCATTGGCCGATTGAACCGCGACCGCGCTGTGCAATACGTGAAGCTCAGCGGATCTGGCGCAACTCGGTGCCCGCGACGAGGTCGTGCAGCGCGCGCCGGCGCGGGTCGAACATCGCGACGGCAAACCATGCAGCCCACGCTGCCAGCAGCAGCCACAGCGTGGTACGCAGGCCCAGCGTAGGCGCCAGCATCAGCAGCAGCATCGGCGCGGCCGCGACCAGCAGACGCAGCACCGCCTGCTGCAAGGTCGGGCCGGAGCCGTCGCGGCCGGTCACGCGGATGTGCCATGGCCGCATGCCCACGGTCTGGCCACCGCGCAGCCACGAGCCGATGAAGTACGCCGACACCACCAGCCCCTGCAGCGGCCGATACCACGCCGGCACCTGCGTGTGATCGGCGCCCTGCACCAGTTGCCCGCCGGTGGCCAGCTGGCTGAGCAGGCCCACCACCATCACGATCGCCACCACGATCAGCAGGTCGTAGACCAGCGCCAGCAGGCGTCGCCACAGCGGGCAGGGCGGGGCGGTGGGCGCGTCGGAACGGTCGGGCATCGGCATCGGATCGCTTGCGTGGAGCGCGCGCGATGGTCAGCATCGTGCGCATGGACAAGGAAGAAAACCCCGCCAGTATCGCCGAAGCCGATCGCCGCGGCATTGCGCTGTTCATCGAGCGGGTGTGGTCGGAGGACGGCCTGGCCGAGCGCACGCTCGAAGCGTACCGGCGCGATCTGGAAGCGCTGGCGCGCTGGCTGGCCACGCGCGGACGCAACCTGCACACGGCCACGCGCGAGGACATTTCCGCCTACCACGGTACGCAACCGGCGGCCGTTCGCTCGATCGCGCGGCGGCAGTCGGCGTTTCGCCGCTACTACGCCTGCGTGGCCCGCGACGAGCCGGATTTCGTCGACCCCACCTTGCTGATCGAACGGCCGAGGATGCCGCGCAGCCTGCCCAAGGCGCTGGCCGAGCGCGAGATCGAGGGCCTGCTCGGCGCGCCCGACACCGGCACCATGCTGGGCCTGCGCGACCGCGCCATGCTGGAGCTGATGTACGCCTCCGGCCTGCGCGTATCCGAACTGGTGGAGCTTCCGCTGGCGGCGCTGAACACGCGCCAGGGCGTGCTGCGGATCACCGGCAAGGGCGGCAAGGACCGGCTGGTGCCGGTGGGCGAGGAAGCGCTGGCGCGCATCGGCGAGTATCTCGCCGGCGCCCGGCCGGCGCTGGCCCGCGGCCGGCAGCCCGCGGCGCTGTTCCTGAGCAAGCGCGGCGAGGGCATGAGCCGGCAGATGTTCTGGACCCTGGTCAAGCGCTACGCGCAGCAGGTCGGCATCCACGCCAGACGCATCTCGCCGCACGTGCTGCGCCATTCGTTCGCCACCCACCTGCTCAACCACGGCGCCGACCTGCGCGCGCTGCAAATGCTGCTCGGCCACAGCTCGCTCAGCACCACGCAGATCTACACGCTGGTGGCGAAGGAAGGGCTGAAACGTCTGCACGCACAGCATCATCCGCGCGGGTGAGCGGCGCTTGTCGATTCACGGGGATGCCGTTCGTCGTTGGGTGGAAGCCCCCTATTCGCGAGGAATCCTCAACCATGAAGCTCTACTGGTCCGACGTGTTGAAGCCGCGCTCCGCGTGCGCGGTCGCGAAATACCTGGAATCCCCGGTTGAATACGTCTATGTCGACCTCGGCCGCGGTGAGCAGCGCCGCCCGGATTATCTGGCGCTCAATCCCAACGGCAAGGTGCCCACCCTGGTCGACGGTGCGCTGGCGCTGTGGGAGGCGGACGCGATCATGTGCCACCTCGCCGCGCGCTGCGACTCGGAGCTGTGGCCGCAGGACGCACGCCAGACCGAAGCCATCCGCTGGTTCAGCTGGAACCACCAGCACTTCACCCAGCCCGGCGGCGCGCTCTACTTCGAGCACATCATCAGGCCGCGCTTTGGCCTGGGCGAAGCCGACGCCGCCGAAGTGGAGCGGGCTTTGCACGAATGGCGCCGCGCCGCGGCGGTGCTGGACGGCCATCTGCAACATCGCAACTACGTCGTCGGCGACTCGCTCACGCTGGCCGATTTCGCGCTCGCCGTGGCGCTTCCGCACGCGACCCGCGCGCACATTCCGCTGGCCGAATTCCCTGCCGTCCGGCGCTGGCACGAGCGCATGAACGAGCTCGAGGCCTGGCGCGAACCCTTCCCCGAGATCGCCGTGGCCGCCTGATTCGCGCTGATTGTCGATCTGCGCCCGCGCCGTTCGTCATCCCTGCAGGGCGCCCCACCGGAGAACACCGATGCAACTCGTGAGCTACCTGTTTTTCAGGGACAACGCCGCCGAAGCCTTCGACTTCTACGCCCGCTGCCTGGGCGGCCAGATCGCGATGAAGGTGACCATGGGCGACATGTCCGGCGATGCGGCGCCGCCCGCCACCCGTCACCTCATCGCCCACGTGCGCCTGCAGGTGGGCGATGCCGTGCTGATGGGCTCGGACTGGTGCAATCCCGACAGCGGCCCGTATCCGGGCATCCATGGCAACGCCGTTTCGCTCAGCGTGGACCAGCCGCAGGAAGCCGAACGCCTGTTCGCCGCCTTGTCCGACGGCGCGCAGGTGAGCATGCCGATGGCCGAAACGCAGTGGGCACTGCGCTTCGGCATGCTCACCGACCGCTACGGCGCGATGTGGATGATCAACTGCAACCGGCCGGCCTGAACGCAAGGTCTCCGGCCCACGACAGGCGGTTGCGTCTGCGCCTCGATGCACGCGATGCATGCATCGAGGCCTCGGAGGGAGGACGCGCGGTGCGCGCGGCTACCGGCGATCAGTCACGCCTGGCTGCCGACGAGGCCAGAACAGCAGGCCCGTGGCCAAGAGCACATTGAGAAGAGCGATACCCGCCAGGATGAAGATGTCCTTGTCGGCGGCGCCGGCCGAGTACGTCGCCTGCAGCAAGGAAGCCGCGCCGGGGCGAAGGCCGAAGGCATCCTGAGCAACGTTGGTGGCGACATGAAAGCCCAGGGTAAGTGGCAGGCTTCGCCAACGCGCAAAGATGGCCCCGAACACCAGACCCGCCGTCAAGACTGCGGCGAGGACACTCAGCCACGGGATTCCCGCCTGAAGGTGCAGGAGGGCGAATGCACCCGACGTCGCCACCACGGTTGCGGGTGCGCCCCAGCAAGCCGTCAGGCGAACGAAAAGATATCCCCGGTAGACCAGTTCCTCACCTACGTTATTGAAGAAGTGGAAGAGCGAGGCGAGAACAAGGGCGCTCACATCAAAGGTCGGGTTGGGCCTCCATGATGCACCCGTTGCCACGGTGACCATGACCATCCACAAGCCGGCGAGGATGGCACCGGCCATGAGCCCGTGGGCGAAACGAGCGGTCTTTCGCTGGCCGGCGCCGAGGCCAAGCGTGGACCACGGCAACCCATCGCTCCGCAGGGCGCGGCTTGTGAGCCACGAGGTGGTCGTGGCGAGGACGATGACGGGGAAGAGCCCGGCCGTGGGGCCGCGAAGACTCGTCGGAGGGAAGTTGAGGAGAAACAGGTAGAGCAAGACGCAACCCACTGCGCCCAGCACGAAGAGGAGGGGATGTTTCCAGGATGTGGTCATCCAGGGCTCCAGGTGCGAGTGAAGGCCTGAGGCTTGGATCAAACCGGGCCGCGAAACGGATTCGGATGGGCGCCTGCGCCAGAACGATGACGGATGCCGGTGTACGCGGCTGCTGTCAACGTCTGGAGCGCCTTGGAATCCACCGTTTGCCCTGGCCTGAGCTTTACGTGACGCATGAACTTGCCGGTGCCTTCCAGCAAGTGTCCCGGATCTTCCAGCTCCGGGCCGAGGAAGAAGCCGACGTTGACATGGTGGGCGAATGCATTGACGTAGCCGAACGCCGCGTCACCGACGCACGCGGTGGGATGCCCGTCGTGCAACAGCTCCCGGACATCGTCACCGCAGTTGCGCATTACCTCGAACCATTGTCGCGCAATGGAGCCAAGAGGCCCGGCATGTTCCTGCATCCAGGTATCGATGGCCGGGTCGCGCCTGACGGCACTCGGAAATCGCATCAGTCGAGTCATGGCTATCCTCCTGGCGCAAATGGAGCATGGCCTGTCAAGGAAGATCTCAGCAGGCTGTCATCGTATTGGGTGAGGGGGTAGCTTATGAAACTGCTCGGAACCAATTTAATTGGCCACGTCCCCTTTATTGGCCCGTCCCCTTTATTGACTTCAATTGCCGAGTCAGCGTGCGCGCCGGTAGTGCACGGCGACCGCCCCGTTGCGAAGCGGCGTGGCCGAGACCAGCTCCAGTCGTCGTGTGCCGGGCAGCCCTTCCTGGTACAGGGTCGGGCCATGACCGGCGATCCTGGGATGGACGAGGAACTTGTACTCGTCGATCAGCTCCAGCCGATCCAGTTCGGTCGCAAGCTTGCCGCTGCCGAGCAGCACGCCGGCTGGTGTCGCGTCCTTGAGCTTCTGCACGCCGGTGCGCAGGTCGCCGGCGACATGGTGGCTGTGGGTCCAGGGGAAATCCTGTCGCGTCGAAGACACCACGTACTTCGGCTTGGCCTCCAGCTTGACCGCCCACTCGC
>CALCWL010000226.1 GCA_937906285.1 uncultured Rhodanobacter sp.
CGCACGCCTTCTGCGCCGCGTACACCTGGGTGAGTTGCGGCTGGCCGCCATGGCGCGTATACAGCGCCAACGCGTGCGTGAAATGCCGGTGCGCCTGCATCCAGCCGCCGGCGCGATATTCGGCCGAGGCCAGGCCGGCCAGCGCCAGTGTGGACTCGTTGCTGGACGGGTCGAAATGCGCGAGTTCGAACTGCAGGGTCTTGCGCCACGCCGCGATCGCTTCGTCGTAGCGCGCCAAGCCTTCCAGCGCAGAAGCGACGTCGTTGTAGCCGATGCCGACGCGGGCGTCGTCAGGTCCCCAGGTGGCGATCCGCTCAGCCAGCGCTTCGCGGGAAAGTTGCAACGCGGCGTCGCCGTGCCCTTCGCTGTTCTCGACCGCGGCCAGCGGGCCGAGCAGGTGGATCAGGTCGTCGCCATGGATGCCTCGCGCGCGCATGCGCTGGCGGGCCAGGCGCAGGTCGGCGCCGCCGGTCGCGAAGTTCTCCATGCGCACCTCGGCGTAACCGCGTGCGGTGAGCGCTCGAATCGCCTCGATGTCGGTGGCCGCCAGCGTGCGCGCGGACAGGGCAACGGCCCGGTCTGCGAGCTTGCGCGACTGCGCATGGTCGCCGAGGTTTTCGTACAGGCGCGAGAACATCGCCAGCAAGTCCACGCGGCTGGCGGCGTCCAGTTGCGGCGAGTGGTCGAGCTTCACCACGCCGCGGGCCAGCAACTCGTCCAGGCTGGGTTGCTTCGCGGCGGCGACTCCATACTGAATCGGCGCGAACAGGTCCTCGACGAAGTCGCGCATCATGGTGGCGCGGGTGGCTTGCTGGCGTGCGACGTGCGCCTGCCACAGCGCGGCGGACAGCGAAACGAGCACGGCCAGCATCAACACCGCCGTGATCGCCACGCCGCCGCGGTGACGGTCGATGAACTTGCCCGCTCGATACCAGTGCGACGGCGGATGCGCCAGCACCGGCTGGTGGTCGAGGTACCGTTCGATGTCGTCCGCCAGCGCACCGGCCGAGGCGTAGCGGCGCTCCGCGTCGATGGCGGTGGCCTTGATCACGATGTTGTCGAGGTCGCCGCGCAGATGGTGCCGCCATGCCCGCGCAGTGTGCCCATTGCTGCCGCGCGCGATCATGCCCAGGCGTGTGGATGGCGGGCCGGTCTCGCCGACTCCCCGTCGCCGGCCCACCAGCAGTTCGTCGAGCAGGACGCCGAGCGCGTACACATCGGTGGCCGTGGTCACCGGCTCGCGAGAGAACTGCTCCGGCGCGGCATAGGCTGGCGTGAGCGCGCGGTGCTGGGTGCGGGTGGCGTCGTCGGTGCGGTCGTCGAGCAGCTTGGCGATGCCGAAGTCGAGCAGCTTCACCTCACCGTCGGTGGTGACCAGCACGTTGGATGGCTTCAGATCGCGATGCACGATCAGCGCGCGATGCGCCGCGGCCACCGCGCGGCACACCTTCAGGAACAGCAGCAGGCGCGGGCGCAGCGGCAGGCGGCGATCGCGCGCGTAATCGGTGATCGGCACGCCGTCGACCAGTTCCAGCACGATGTAGGCCAGCCCCTGTTCGGTGATACCGCCCTCGATCAGCCGTGCGATGCCCGGATGGCGCAAGCGCGCCAGCGCCTCGCGCTCGCGCCGGAACTGGTCGCGCGCCGCCGGCGTGTACAGGCCGCGGGCCAGCAGCTTGAGGGCGACCTCCTGGCGCACGCCAGCCTCCTGGCGCGCGGCGCGGAACACGGTGGAGGAGCCGCCTTCGCCGAGCACCTCGACCAGTTCGAAGGCGTTGATCCGGCTGCCCGGCGGCATCGCCGCGGCGACACCGGTCTCGCCGATCGCGCGCGCCGCGTCGACGGCGTCGCCGGGCAGCCAGCCGTCGTCGGTGCTGTCGGCGCTGAGCATGCGTTCGATCTCCTCGCGCTGGTGCGGATCGAGGCAGTGCGCGGCGAGCCAGTCCACGCGCGCGGCGCCGCTCAACTGCAGCGCCGTTTCGAACAATTCGCGCAATGTCGGGGTGGAGTCCACGTGGCGCGTTCCTGCCGATTGACCTGCCTGTGTTTAACCCCACTGTCCACCGGATTGCGACGCGAACGGCTCAATCCATGTTCACCTTGAGAAAGGCGCGGGCGAAGCGCCAGTCGCGGTCGATCGTGCGCCGCGCCAAGCCAAGGGTGTCGGCGATCTGCTGCAGGCCGAGCCCGGCGAAATAGTGCAGTTCCACTACCCGGGCGGCGCGCGCGTCGGCCTGTTCCAGCGCGTCCAGCGCAGCATCCAGCGCCAGCGCCTGGGCGGCCGTGTCCAGCGCGAGCCGGACATCGTCCTCGTCCAGCGTGACCTTCATCCACTGACCGCCCGCGCGCAGGCGCAAGCGGTCACGGGCACGATTGGTCAGCAGGTGGCGCATGGCGCGCGCGGCGTAACTGAAGAACTGCGCCGGATGTTCGAAGTGCAGCGACCCGTTATGGCCGATGCGCAGGTACAACTCGTGCACCAGTTCGGTGGTGTCCAGCGTGGCGCCGTGACGGCGATTCAATTGCCGCGCGGCCATCGCCTTGAGGCGTGCGTAGACCGCGGCGAACAGCGCGTCCGTCGAACCTTCGGCAAAGGATGATCCGGTCCCCGTCATGCTCTTGCGCGCACCGCTCCGACGCGGAGCTGGTCAGGCCGATGGTACGCCTGTGCGGGCCGGACAAGAAAAAGGCCGGCGCCCGCGGTTGCGGGCGATCCGGCCTCTTGCATGACGTGGTGGAGCGGATGGGGATCGAACCCACGACCT
>CALCWL010000227.1 GCA_937906285.1 uncultured Rhodanobacter sp.
CGCGCCGCGCGCAGGCGCGGGCGGATCAGTTGCAGCGGGTGCGGGCCGAGGCTGAGCCCGGTACGCGCATAGTCCGACTGCAGGTTTTCCGCGACCGACGGCACCGGCAGCACGATGGCCTCTTCCGCCGGGCTGGCGCGTCCGAACAACGGCAGCTGCGGCTCGACGCCGGCCACCGCCCACTTCGCCCGATGACGATGACCCGCCAGGCCGCGCAAGGCGCCCGCCTCGGCCAGCAGTTCCTGCTGGCGGCGGTCGATGCCGGTGCGGGCGCACAGATCCGTCACGTCGACGAAGGCACGCGCGGCGCGCGCCGCCGACATCCGCTCGGCCACGTCTTCGCGAAAACCGCGCACTTGTCGCAAGCCGAGCCGCAGCGCCGGCTGATCACGCCCGTCGTCCTCCAGCGTGCAGTCCCAGTCGCTGTGGCGCACGTCGATCGGGCGCACCGCGATGCCGTGGCGCTGCGCGTCCTGCACGATCTGGCTGGGCCCGTAGAAACCCATCGGCTGCGCGTTGAGCAGGGCGCAGGCGAATGCGGCCGGCTCGTGGCATTTCAGCCAGCAGCTGGCATAGACGATGCCGGCGAAACTGGCCGCGTGGCTCTCGGGAAAACCGTAGCTGCCGAAGCCCTTGATCTGCTCGAACAATCGCGCCGCGAACTCGGCGGTGTAGCCGCGTTCGAGCATGCCGCGGATGATCCGCTCGCGGTGGTGCTCCATGCCGCCGTGGCGTTTCCACGCCGCCATCGCGCGGCGCAGCTGGTCGGCTTCGCCGGCCGTGTAACCGGCCGCCACGATCGCAAGCTTCATCACCTGCTCCTGGAACAGCGGCACGCCCAGGGTGCGTTCGAACACCGCCTTCAGATCCTCCGACGGATAGTCCACCGGCTCCTCGCCGCGCCGGCGGCGCAGGTAGGGATGCACCATGTCGCCCTGGATCGGGCCGGGCCGCACGATCGCCACCTGGATCACCAGATCGTAGAAATTCTCCGGGCGATGCCGCGGCAGCATCGCCATCTGCGCGCGGCTTTCGATCTGGAACACGCCGACGGTGTCGGCGCGCTGGATCATCGCGTACGTTTGCGGGTCTTCCGCCGGCAGCGTCGCCAGGCTGTAATCCTGGCCGCGATGCACGCGCAGCAGATCCAGGCAACGGCGCACGCAACTCAACATGCCCAGCGCCAGGCAATCGACCTTGAGCAGGCGCATCGTGTCCAGGTCGTCCTTGTCCCACTGGATGATGGTGCGATCGGCCATCGCCGCATTCTCCACCGGCACCAGTTCGGCCAGCGGCGCGTCGCTGATCACGAAACCGCCTACGTGCTGCGACAGGTGCCGCGGCATGTCGCGCAACTCGGCGGTGAGCTTGAGCACCCGGCGCAGCACCGCACCGTTCGGATCGAAACCGTGTTCGCGCAGGCGCTCGTCCAGCGACTGCTCACCGCGCCAGCCGAAGATGCCGCTCAGCTGATCCACCTGATCCGGCGGCAGGCCCAGCGCCTTGGCCACGTCGCGCACGGCGCTGCGGCCGCGGTAGCAGATCACCGTGGCCGCCAGCGCGGCGCGCTCGCGACCGTACTTGGCGTAGATGTACTGGATCACCTCCTCGCGCCGCTCGTGCTCGAAATCCACGTCGATGTCGGGCGGCTCGTTGCGCTCCTTGCTGATGAAGCGCTCCACCAGCAGGTTCATCCGCGCCGGGTCGACCTCGGTGACGCCGAGCGCGAAACACACGGCGGAGTTGGCTGCCGAGCCGCGGCCCTGACAGAGAATCTTCTTGCTGCGGGCGAAGTGCACGATGTCGTGCACGGTGAGGAAATAGGACTCGTACTGCAGTTCCTCGATCAGCCCCAGTTCGTGCTCGATCTGTGCGCGAACCTTCTCCGGCACGCCATTCGGCCAGCGCCAGCGCATGCCCTTTTCGGTGAGGTGCCGCAGCCAGCTGCTGGCGCTGTGGCCTTCGGGCACGAGTTCGGCGGGGTAGCAGTATTCCAGTTCGTCGAGGCTGAAGGTGCAGCGCGCGGCGACGGTGGTGCTTTCGAGCATCAGCGCGGCAGGGTAGATCGCACCCAGTGCCTCGCGCCGGCGCAGGTGGCGCTCGCCGTTGCGGAAGATCAGCGCGCCGGCTTCGGCCAGCGGCACGCGATGGCGGATCGCGGTCAGCGTGTTCTGCAACGCCAGCCGGCGACGCACGTGCATGTGCACGTCGCCGGCGGCAACCAGCGGCAGGTCGAGGCTGTGCCCGAGTCGCTGCAGCTCGCGCAGGCGCCCGGCGTCGTCCGGCCCGTGATGCAGTTCCACCGCCAGCCAGGCCCGTTCGCCGAAGGTATCGCGCAGCCAGCGGCCGTGCGCGGGATCGCTCTCGCGCCCGGGCAGCCACAACGCCAGCGTGCCCGGCACGCCATCGGCGAGGTCGGCGCGATGCAGGCGGTAGGTGCCCTTGACCGAGGCGCGGCGGCCGCGGGTGATCAGCGCGCACAGCGCGGTATAGCCGGCCTTGTTCTCGCACAGCAGCACCAGCTTGGGGCCGTCGTCGAGCTGGAACTCGGCGCCGACGATCAGCTTCACGCCGGTGGCGCGCGAGGCTTCCAGCGCGCGCACGATGCCGGCCAGCGAACACTCGTCGGTGATCGCCAGCGCCTCGTAGCCGCAAACTTTCGCGCGCTCGAACAGTTCGCGCGCGCTGGATGCGCCGCGGCCGAACGAGAAGTTCGACAGGCAATGCAGCTCGGCATACGCGTTCATGCGAACCAGCCGTGCAGCATCCAGCCGCCCTGCTCGCCCGGCGCGCAGAACGCCCAGCCGCGCTGGCCTTGCGCGGTTTCCACCACGTAGTAGTCGCGGCACACCTCGCCGCCATCCCACCAGCCGGTTTCCAGCCGCTCGGGTCCGGCCAGGATCTGCGGCGCGGGGCCACGCAGCGGAAGCGGCCGCTCGAACAACCAGGTCGGTCGCGGCGAGGGCTCCCGCCAGCCGTCGTCGTGGGCCGTCGCTTTCTGCGCCAGCTCGGGCCGCGGATCGGTGGTGCTGCCCAGTTGATGCACGGCGCGATCGCCCAGCCGCGCACGCAGGCGTTCGCGCAACTGTTCGATCGGCAACGCGTTGGCGGGGCGCTCGTCGAACAGGTCGCGGCCGGCCGGCACGAACGCAGGGAGATCGCGCGCAAGCAGGCGCATGGCGATGACCGGCTGTGGCAGTTGCACCTGCTCCAGCCGCGCGCGCGCCAGCTCGAACAGCATGCCGGCCTCGCGCTCGGGCGCGAGCAGGCCCACCTTCACCTCGGTGTGTCCCTCGCGATGTTCCAGCTGCAAGGTGAAACGTTGCACGCCGCCGTCGCGGCCGGACAGGTAGGCGGACAGGTCGGCCGTCATCCGGCGCAGCGGAAAGACCAGCGCGCCGATGGCTT
>CALCWL010000228.1 GCA_937906285.1 uncultured Rhodanobacter sp.
TTTCGGGATGTCGGCGGGATCGTTCTGGCCGTCGCCGTCCAGCGTGGCGATCCAGCTGCCGCGCGCCGCGCGCACGCCGTTCCACACCGCCGTGCTCTGGCCGCTGCGGGTGACGTGGTGCAGCACGCGCAACTCGGGATGCTGCGCCTTCTGCGCCTCGAGCACGGCGCGACTGTCGTCGGACGAATCGTCGTCGACGTAGATCACTTCGTAGTCGGCCGTGCCACGCAAGGCAGCCGCGATTTCGGCCAGCAGCGGCGGGATGTTGTCGCGCTCGTTGAACACGGGGACGACGACGGAAAGTTGCGGCATGGGGCTGGCCTTTCAGCGGAAACGGGCACCGCGGACGGCGGCGAACGCGCAGTTTAATGCCTGCCGGCACGGACCGTCGGCACCGGATACGAAAACCGGGTGTAATGAAATCCGCGTCCACCGGGTCATCTACCGCAGCCGGAATTGTCCGGCATCCACGGGAGAGACCCATGCAAGCCCAGACCATCCTCAGCTCCGCCTTGCTCAGCCTGCTCGCCGCCGGCGCGCTCGGCGCCGCCACGACCGCCCACGCCGCCGACAAGATGGCCGCCAGCGCCACGCAGAAGTGCTACGGCGTCAACGCCGCGATGAAGAACGACTGCCAGTCCCCGGGCCATTCCTGCGCGGGCCAGGACAGCAAGGCGCGCGATCCGCAGGCCTTCGTGGCGGTACCCGCCGGCCTGTGCGCCAAGCTCGATGGCGGTTCGCTGCAGGCCCACGACGCCATGTCGCACGACGCCATGATGAAGAAGAGCTGACAGCCGTGCCCCCGTCACGCCCCGTGCGTGCGCAGCCGATCCCGACGAGTGTCGGGATCGGGCTGCGGCCGGCGCACGTCGCGCACGTGCTGCACCACCGGCCCGCCGTGCCGTTCTTCGAGCTGCACAGCGAGAATCTGTTCTGCGCCGGCGGCGTGCTGTGGGACGCGTTCGACGCGCTGCGCCGCGACTACCCGGTGAGCCTGCACGGCGTGGGCCTGTCGCTGGGTTCGGCCGAGCCGCTCGATCCCGCCCACCTCGCCGCGCTGCGCGCGCTGGTGCAACGCGCCGAACCCGCGCTGGTATCCGAGCACGTGTGCTGGGGCGCCATCGGCGGGCGCCACTACAACGACCTGCTGCCGCTGCCGTACACCGAGGAAGCGCTGGAGCTGATGGTGGCGCGCGTGGGCCAGTTGCAGGAAACGCTGGGCCGCCGCGTGCTGGTGGAGAACGTCTCCAGCTACATCCATTTCAGCCACTCGACGCTGAGCGAGTGGGAGTTCCTTGCCGCACTCGCCGCGCGCAGCGGCTGCGGCCTGCTGCTGGACGTCAACAACGTCTACGTCAACAGCGTCAACCACGGCTTCGACGCGCAACGCTTCATCGACGGCATCCCCGCCGCCGCGGTGGGCGAACTGCACCTGGCCGGCTTCACCCGCAAGCAGGGGCTGGGCGGCGAACTGCTGATCGACTCGCACGACCAGCGCGTCGATGCCGCCGTGTGGGCGCTGTACGGCTACACGCTGGCCCGCCTCGGCGCGAAACCCACCCTGATCGAATGGGACCAGCACTTGCCCGATTTCGCCGCGCTGGAAGACGAGGCGCGGCTCGCCACGGAGCATCTCGATGTCGTCGCCGCCCTCGCTGCGTGAGCTGCAGCACGCGTTCGCCGGCGCCATCGTGGACGGCGTGGCGCCCTCGCTGGAACCGTGGATCGCCACGCGCGGCATCGCGCCCGCCGCCCGCCTGCGCATCTATCGGAACGCCAACCTCGCGATCCACGTCGACGCGCTGGCCACCAGTTTCCCCGCGCTGCAACACCTGCTCGGCGAGGACTGCTTCGACGGCCTCGCCACCCGCCACGCCGCTTTCCGCGGTAACCGCAGCGGCAACCTGCAGGACTACGGCGCCGACTTCGCCGCGTTCGTGGCCGCGCAGCCGGAAACCGCGCCGTGGCCCTGGCTGGGTGACGTGGCGCGGCTGGAATGGCTGCGCCAGGAAGTCGCGCTGGCCGCCGATGCCACGCCCGCCGATGCCGCAGCCCTGGTCGCTGCGCTGGCCGACGCGGACCACCCGCCGCGGCTGCGGCCGTGCGTGCGCGCGCTGTCCTGCGCCTGGGCGGTGCTCGACCTGTGGCGTTGCGCGCAGGCGCCGGAACACGACGCCATCGACTCCGCCGTGCCGCAATCCGTCTTGCTGTGGCGCGAAGGCAGCCAGGTCGCGATGCGCGCCATCGCACCTGCGCAGGCCGCGTTCGTGGACGCGCTGCGGCATGAGTCATCGCTCGACCTGGCGCTCGCCGCCGCACAGCTGATCGAGGCGCAGGCGCCGCCCGAAACCCTGCTGCGCCCCCTGCTCGAACACGCGCTGCTCGCCGCGTGATCCGTCATCCACTCATCCGGGAATCGTCCACATGAACACCACCGTCGCCATCGCCCGCTGGTCGCGTCTCACCGCGCAACTCGCGGTGCTCACCCCGCTCGCCCTGCTGCTGTTCCGCGTGTTCGTGGCGCTCGCGTTCTGGCGCGCCGGCACGGTGAAATGGGATGACCCCAGCGGCACGGCCTACCTGTTCGACAACGAATACCAGGTGCCCCTGCTCGCCCCTGCGCTGGCCGCCACGCTCGCCACCTGGACCGAACTGGTGCTGCCGTGGTTCCTCGCGCTGGGTCTCGGCACCCGCGTGGTCGCCGCCGTGCTGTTCGTCTACAACATCGTCGCGGTGGTCTCCTACCCGGCACTGTGGCCGAACGGCCTCTGGCACGGACTGATCGGCGGCGACTTCAATGACCACAAGGCCTGGGGATTGATGCTGCTGGCCCTGGTGGCGCTTGGGGCAGGGCGGATCTCGGTGGACGCCGTGATGAGCCGGTTGTTTCGGTGACGGGGAGTCCCCTGCCCGTCGTGTCAGCGCGGACGAAAGGGCATGGACGCCAGCCGGTCGCCGCGAGTCCTTGTGATCAGGTGCCGGGAAGACTCAGGGTGCCAACCGGCCCGGCGCCTCGTTGACCGCGCGGCGCTGCGCAGTCTGCGCGCCGCCCTCTCCATCGATCGCCACCCGCCAGTGGCGTGCCACCGCGTCGAACGGGCGTGCGCCGCCACGGTCGGTGAGCATCACCAGGGTGCCGTGTTGCAGCGGCACGATGCGGCCATGCCAGCCGTCACGCTGGAAGTCGCTGGCCTTGGCCACTTGCTTGTGCGGCAGGTAGAGCACGGCGACCGGGGTGCCGCCGACGCGGCTGACCAGGTGCACGGTCTTGTAGGGGCCGACCGGGCAGTCGTGCACGTAGGTGACGTCGACGGGGGCGGGGCCGCGCAGGCTGACGCCGCGCACGGCGAAGCCGGCGGCGATGGCGGGCGTACCGATGGGCTGGACGAGGTCGAGCGAGTGGATTTCGTCGGGCATGTGCGCGACGGCGAGCGCCGGCAGCGAGCGCGCATCCATCCGCTTCCAGCCGTAGCCGCCGAGGCCGAGCGCGAGCAGCAGCGAGGCGGCCAGCGCGAACGCCAGCTGGCGGCGACGGGTCTGCCGGTGGCGCTCGCCGGTGGCCTGGGCCAGCAGCACGCGCTCGGCGAGGCCTTCGGGCACGGGCACCTCGAAGGCGGCATGCAGTTCGCGCTCGAATGCCTGGGCGCGCTCCCACGCGGCGGCGCAGGCGGGGCAGCTGTCGCGATGGGCGAGCAGTTCGGCAGCGCGCGAGTGCGGTTCGGCGCCGAGGCGGCGGCGGAACTCAAGGCAATCCATGCTGCGCCTCCGGGCGGCCGCCCTGCAGGATGGATTTCAGCTTCTGCCGGGCGCGGAACAACTGGGTCATCACCGCGCCGGGCTGTTGGTCCAGCTCGGCGGCGATCTCGTCGCAACTCATGCCGCCCAGCACCTGCAGCAGCAGCGGTTCGCGGTATTTGTGCGGCAATCGGGACATGGCTTCACGCAGTTCGGCGGCATCGCCATGGCGTTCGGGGCTGGCCCAGGCGGCGTCCTCGGCGAGGTTGTCGTCCAGCTCGACAGTGTCCAGCGGCTTGCGCTCGTGCAGGCGCGCGTGTTCGCGACGCAGGATGGTCAGCAGCCAAGGCTTGGCGGACTCGGCCTCGCGCAGCGCGTCGAGGCTTTTCCACGCGCGCAGCAGGGTCTCCTGCACCAGATCCTGGGCCAGCGCATCCTGCCCGCACAGCCAGTAGGCGAAGCGGTACAGGTCGCCGGCGTGCGCGCGGGTCAGCGCCTCGAATTGACGTTGTCGGGAACTCACTGCCAGATAGACCGGCCCGGAGCGTTTCATCTTTCACCAAGGTCAGCGGAGCTTGCCGAGGATGCCGTCGAGTTCGTCGTTGCTGTGATAGTGGATCACCAGCTTGCCGCGGCCGCCCTTGCCCTGGGCCAGCTCGACGCGGGTGGCGAAGCGTTCGCCCAGCTCGCGTTCCAGCGCGCTGATGTTGGGATCGCGCGCGGGGGTGCGGGCCTTGCCCTTGGGCGCGGTCTGCGCGCGGCGGGCGGCTTCCTCCAGCTCGCGCACGCTCCAGCCGAGGGTGACGGCTTGGCGCGCCAGCGGCACGGCGATGGCTTCGTCCAGGGTGAGCAGGCAGCGCGCGTGGCCC
>CALCWL010000229.1 GCA_937906285.1 uncultured Rhodanobacter sp.
GCAGTTGCTCGATCGCCTCCAGCAGCCACACCTCCTCCAGCCCGCAGGCGGCGTGAAACAGCCCGGTACGCGTGGCGCGCTTGCGGTGGCTGGCCAGATCCAGATCCGCGCGGACCAGCACCTGCAGATGCACCAGCATGTGCGACTTGAGCGCCCGATACTCGTCGTCCGGCAGTGCGCGCAGCAGCGTGCCGATGCCTTCGTGTTCGAGCAGCGCCGCGCAGAAACTCTCCACCACCGTGTGCAGCCGCGGCTGCCAGTTGTCGCGGCAGGCCAGCAGCAGCACGGTGGCTTGTTCGCCGTAGGAGGCGACGTGCCCTTCCGGTTCCATCGTGGCCAACGCGCCATCGGACCGCGCCATGGCCCACCAGCGCGTACGATGCCGCTTGCGCGCCTTGACGTGGTACATCGTCTGGTCGGCCAGGCGCAGCAACTGCTCGCCGCTGGCATAGTCGTCGCCGGGATGGGTGGCGATACCCAGGCTGGCGCCGATCGGCAGCAATCGGCCGTCGATGGCCACCGGTTGCAGCAACGAGACGCCGACCCGCTCCAGCAGGTCGTCCAGGTCGCTCTCGTGCTGCATGTCGTCGAACACCAGCACGAACTCGTCGCCGCCGAAACGCGCCACGTAGTCGCCACCGCGCAGCAGCCGCCGCAGCCGCTCGGCCACCTCGGCCAGCACGCGGTCGCCCACCGCATGGCCGTAACGGTCGTTGATCGGCTTGAGATCGTCCAGGTCGAGCAGGCCGACCGCGACCCGCCGCCCCTGCCGCCGCGCGCTGGCCAGCACCGCGTCCAGGTGGCGATCCAGCGCGCGCCGGTTGGGCAGGTCGGTGAGGTCATCGTGCGAGGCGAGGTACGTCTGCCGCTCCTGCTCCTGGCGCAGGGCATGGCGCTGCGCGTGTTGGCGCAGGGCGAGCCCGGCGGCGTCGGCGATCTCGTCGAGCAACCGGCACATCTCCTCGTCGAACGCATCGGGCTCGGCGGTCACCACCACGAACACCCCGGTCGGCGTGCGCGCGGCCGGGTCCACGCCATCGACGGGCCCGGCAAACAACGGCCAGCAGCCGACCGCACCGGCGTGCTCGCTCAGCTCGGGGCGCCAGGGGTTGTCGCTCGGCGCGCCGGCCCCGGGTTTGCGCCGGATCACCGGCGTACCCTGCATGAAGGCCTGGGTAGGCGCGATGGTGCGCGGGCCGTGCTGCTGCCGTGGCGGCATCGGCAGGGTCAGCATCACCTCGGCGATCGGCCCGACCAGGGCCACGCGGCGCAAGGTGTCCTGGCCTTCCACGGCGGCGAACACGTCGACCGCCGCGGCGCCGGCGATATCCGCCAGCGCACGCGCCAGGGTGGGATAGATCGCTTCCGGATCGGGCTGTTCCAGCAGCGCGCGCTGGATCGTGCGTTGCGCATCGCGGTAGCGGCTCATGCGGATGCTGCGTTCGAGCAGCATCTGGTGGTCCCAGAACCGGCTCAGCTCGTCGACCAGGCGCTGCGCCCAGTCCAGCAGTTCCTCGCCCAGCGCCGGGCCGCCCTCGCGCGAGTACGAGGCCAGCACCAGCTGGCCGCCGTCGCGGGTACGCGAGGCGGCCACGATGCAGGCGCCGAAGCCGTGTTGCCGGGCGGCGTCGCGCCAGTGCGCAAACTCGGCGGAGGCCACCGGGGTGACGCGGGCGCGCTCCTCGCGCAGCACGATGCCGACCGGGCCGCGGCCACCGGGCTCGTCCATCGCGTCGCTCAAGCGCAGGGTCTCGGCATAGGCCTGCGCCGGTCCCGCAGCGGCCAGCACCTCGACCGCATGCAGGTTGCTCTCGCGCCTGCCGATCCACACCAAGGGCAGCTTCATGGTGGCAGCGAGGATGCGGCTGACTTCGAGCAGCGCTCGCCGGCGATCGTGACCGGGGGCGGCATGCAACAGGCTCAAGGTTTCCGCCACGCTTCGATAGAAGCGCTCACGCAGTTCGCCGGGCACGGCAGCTCGGTTCGGCATGGACTCCCTCGGCGGCTCCCCGTCGTCGTGGATCGTGTCGGCGCGTTGGCCTGCCGCACAAGCCGGGAGTCACCGGCAAAGCGGCAGTCGTGATTGCTTCGGTGCAACGATCATCAGCCTACCGGAAATCGGTCCGTCGCCGCATCAACTTGCGCTCGTGCAAACCGAACCGGGCCGGTCAGCGGGCCGAGGCCTGCTCCTCGGCCAGCGCATGCTCGACCAGCAGCGCGAACAGCCGGTCGCGGCGCCGGGCGTGGCCGGGGTCGAACGGCCCCGCCGCGGCGCCGTCCAGCATCTCGCGCCAGGCCTGCCGCAACGCCGTACCCGCGCCCTCGGCGGCGCGCAGCCACTCGCCGGCCCCGCCACCGGCGTGGACGTGCCGGCGCAACGCATCGGGTACGTCGAACAGCGCAGCGAAACGCTCCTCCCAGCGCAGCGCACTGGCTAGCGCGCCCAGCGCATGGCGCGGCGATGCGCCCGGCCGCGGAGGACGGACGGTCCCCAGCCACCCGGGCAACGCCTCCGCCGGCATCGGGTGGGCCAGCGCAAAGCCCTGGCCGAAATCCGCGCCGAGGATCGCGGCGGCCTCCAGCATGCCGGCCGATTCCAGGCCTTCGACGACCACCTCCAGACCCAGGTCGTGGCTGACCCGGATCAACTGGCGCAGCGCGCGCAGGGTGCCCAGCGGGTCGAACCGGACCTGGCCGATGATGGCGTGGTCGACCTTGATGCGGTCGAACGGCGACTGGCTCAGCCGCGCCACCAGGTTGCGGCTGAGCGCGCGGTCGTCGCCCGGCGCGTGGTGCTCGATCGACTTCAGCGACTGCACGCCGGTTTCGGCCAGCAACGCCCAGCAGCCGATGCCGCTGGCGTTCTCGAAAGCCTCGAAACGCAGCGCGTCGGGCGGACAGCCGCTGGCCTGCAGGATGGTCTCGACCGTGCGCGCGTAGCGGGCATCGCGCAGCGCCGCCACCGGCACGTTGACCGACATGCCCAGCGCCAGCCCGCTGCGTGCCAGCGACTGCTGCCGCGCCACCGCCTGGATGATGCCGTCGCGGAACAGCCGCATCAGCCCCGCCGCACCCAGCGCCGGCATGAAACTGGCCGGCAGCTGCAGGCCACCGGCGGCGTCGCGCAGCCGCGCCAGCGCCTCGAAGCCGGCGATCTGGTTGTCGGCCAGGCGCACCATCGGCTGGTAGTGCATGCGCAGCGCACCGCCGGCCAGCAGGCTGCGCCAGCGCTGGCGCACGAAGGCCGGCAGCAGGGTTGCCAACTGGCGTTGCGGCGCCATGCGCAGCAGCGCCAGTTCCAGTACCTGCTTGATCTGCGCGATGAATGCGCGCTGGTGCTCGCTGCGAAAGCCGCCGGCATAACCGCTGTACAGCGCCAGCAGCGCCACCGGTCGGCCCGGGGCCAGGCACAGCGGCACCGCGACCTGCGAAACGATGCCGTGGCGTTCGGCGGTGTCGCGCCACAAGGCCATCACCGGATCGCTGCCGTAGTGCGCGCTGCGTTCGACGGCACCGCTTTGCCAGGCGCGGCGCAGCGGTTCTTCCGCCTGTGCCGCGGCGCGATCGACCTGCAGCGGCGGCGCCACGCCGTGGTTGGTGATGCGCAGGTATTCGGCCGGCACCGCGCCGGCCACCAGCTCGCTGACCATGTCGCCGGAGGCATCCGGGCGACCGGCGGCGCAGACGACCAGTTCCTCGTGCGCCGCCAGCACCTGCACGGCGTCTTCGAGCAGGTCCAGGCTGTCGTGCGCCGACCACGCCGCGGCGTGGATCTTCGCCAGCGCCGCGTCACGCCGGCGCTGCAGGTCGCGCATGCTTTCCAGCTGCCATTGCTGGTCCATCGCCAGTCGCTGCAGCACGATCGCCAGCGCATCGCGCTGGGCGCGCGGACCGCGTCCCAGGGTGCCGGCGAGGATCCCGCGCAATTGCTCGATCGCCTCGGCCAGCCACGCTTCTTCCAGCCCGCACGCGGCCTGGCAGATACCGGCGCGGATCGCGCCTGCGCGCTGGCCGGCTTCTTCCAGCTCGGGATAACACAGGGTTTGCAGATGGCGCGCCAGGCGTTCCTCGAACGCCTCCCGCGCCGACGCGGGAAAACTCGCCAGCAGGCCGGCGATGCCTTCATGGGCGCCGAGGGCGGCATGGAAGCGCTGCGCCACCACCGGCAGTTGCGCTTGCCAGACCTCGGCACACGCGCGCAGCACCGCGGCCGCCTGCGGGCCATGCGCCTCGGCGATGCCGGCCTCATCGCCCGCCGCCGCAACGGGGGCGCCTTCGCTGCGCGCCAGCGCCCACCAGTTGGCGCGCTGCTGTTTGTGTGCCTTGACGTGGTACATCGCCTGATCGGCCAGCCGCAGCAACTGCTCGCCGCTGTCTTGTGCATGGGTCGGATACAAGGCCACGCCCAGGCTGACGGTGATGTCGATGTTGTTCTGTCCGCCCAGCGCGATCGGCTGCTGCAGCGATTGCCACAGCCGCTCCAGCAGCATGGCCAGGTCGTCCTCGCTGGCGAGGTCCTCCAGCACCAGCACGAATTCGTCACCGCCAACGCGCGCCACCGAATCCTCCGAGCGCAGTGCGTCGTGCAGGCGATGTGCCACCTCGACCAGCACACGGTCGCCGGCGGCGTGGCCGTGGCGGTCGTTGATCGGCTTGAGGTCGTCCAGGTCGAGCATGCCCACCGCCACCAGATGGTGGTGCCGGGCCGCCCGCGCCAGCGCGCGTTCGAGGTGGTAATCGAGTGCGCGCCGGTTGGGCAGGTCGGTCAGTGCGTCGTGCAGCGCCAGGTAGGTCTGCCGCTCCTGTTCGCGGAACAGGGCCTGGCGCTGCGAGTACTGGCGCAGCGCCAGGCCGACGGTGTCGGAAATCTCGTCGAGCAGGCGCCACAGGTCGGCATCGAACGCGTCGATCTCGGCCGCCGCCAGCAACAACACGGCGGCGGCGTGGTACTCGACACCGCTGTCGCGGGGCAGGGTCTGGAAGATCGGCCAGCAACCGATCGCCGCCACCTCGCCCAGCGACTCGCCGTGCCACACGAGCGACACGTCGGGCCACGCCGACGGGCGCAGCCGCACCACCGGTTCACCCTCCATCCACGCCTGGGTGGCTACCGGCATCGGCGGTTCGTCGACCTGTCGCGGCGGTTCGGGCAGCGTCGCCAGCCGCTCGACCAGCGGCCCGGCACCCACTTCCCGGCGCAACACCTCGCCCTCGGGCACATAAACCATCACCGCACTGGCCGCCGCGTCCTTGACCAGTGCATTGGCCAGCGTCATGTAGATCGCCGCCGGCTCGGGGTGCGCCAGCAGCGCGCGCTGGATCGTGCGATGCGCATCGCGGAAGCGGCCCAGTCGCAGGTTGCGTTCCAGTTGCGCCTGGTCGTCCCAGAACCGGGCCAGCTCGTCGGCCAGGCGCTGCGCCCAGTCGAGCAGTTCGTCGGTGAGCGCGGGGCCGCCGCGGCGCGAGTAGGCGGCCAGCGCCAACTGGCCACCGTCGGCGGTGCCGGCGGCCGCCACGATGACCGAGTCCAGGCCGTAGGCATGGGCCGAGCCCTGCCAGTCCGCGTCCCCGGGCGAGTCGATCGAAGCCAGCTGCGGACGGCCGTCGCGCAACGCGGCTCCGGCCGGGCCGCGACCACCCGGTTCGCGCGGGTCATCGCTGACCGGCCACGCACCGGCGTATTCCGCGGCGGGACCGGCGGCGATCAGCTCGAGCGTGGATTGGCCCAGTTCGCGCCGGCCGATCCACACCAGCGGCAGATCCATCGTGCTGACCACGGTGGTGGCCACTTCGAGCAAGGCGCGGCGGCGATCGTAGTCGGCGGCCGGGTGCAGCAAGGTAAGCGTCTCCGCCACGCTCTGGTAGAAGCGCTCGCGAAGTTCGCCATGCTGCCGATCCTGCCCCTCCACCGCCATGCCGATCCTTCCCCCGAAATATCCTCTCCGACGCCCCGCTCAGCCGGCCGATGGCCGAAAGACGGGCAGCAGCCAGACGCTGCGCCCCACCGAGAGCCCGCCGGAAACAGGTTCACGGCGCAGTAGAAGCAAGTTCCGCGCCATCGCAGCCGCAGCACGGAAACCCCTTGCCTGCAGGCATCGCCGGCACTCCCCCGCCGTGCCTCGGGAGAGCGAACGGGAAAATCCATGCCGTTTGGGTCAGAACGGGCCGACCTGCGCCGCTACCGGCAGGCACGCGCCCGCTCGCGCATCATGGCCTGCTCGCGACGGTTGCGGGTCAGCGTGGCGGCGCGCTCGAACTCCCGGCTCGCCTCCTCGCCGCGGCCCAGCCGCGCCAGCAAGTCGCCGCGCACGGCGGGAAGCAGGTGGTAATGGCGCAGGCTGGGCTCGTCACCCAGCGCGTCGACCAGAGCCAGGCCCTCGGCCGCGCCGCTGGCCATGCCCACCGCCACCGCGCGATTGAGTTCCACCACCGGCGAGGGCGCGACCCGGGCCAGCACCGCGTACAGCGCGGCGATCCGCGACCAGTCGGTATCCGCCGCGGTGGCGGCGCGCGCGTGGCAGGCCGCCACCGCCGCCTGCAGGGCGTACGGCCCGCGCTCGCCGCCCAGCCGGCGCGCCTGTTCCAGCGCGGCCAGGCCACGCCCGATCAGCAGGCGGTCCCACAGCGCGCGATCCTGGTCGAGCAGCAGGATCGGCTCGCCGCGAGCATCGGTGCGCGAGCGAGCGCGCGACGCCTGGATCTCCATCAGCGCCACCAGCCCGTGCACCTCCGGCTCTCGCGGCATCAAGCCGGCCAGCACGCGGCCGAGGCGCAGCGCGTCCTCGCACAGGCCCGGGCGCATCCAGTCGTCGCCGGCGGTGGCTGCGTAGCCTTCATTGAAGATCAGGTAGATCACCCCGAGCACCGCTGCCAGCCGCGCCGCCAGCTCCTCGCCGCGCGGCACTTCGTAGGCCACGTCCGACCTGGCCAGACTGCGCTTGGCCCGCACGATGCGCTGGGCGATGGTCGCTTCCGGCACCAGGAAGGCTCGCGCGATCTCGTCCGTACTCAAGCCCCCCAGCAGACGCAGGGTCAGCGCCACCCGCGCCTCCATCGACAGCAGGGGATGGCAGGCGGTGAAGATCAACCGCAGCAGGTCGTCGCCGAACGGGTCATCGAGCGTGCGTTCGGCGACGGCCTCGGCGGATTCGTGTTCGCGGTCCCACTCGTGCACGAGTTGCTCATGCTTGCGTTCGACCAGCTTGTGCCGGCGCAGGCGATCGATGGCGCGGTGTTTGGCGGTGGTCATCAGCCAGGCGCCGGGGTTGTCCGGCACGCCGGCCTGCGGCCACTGCTCCAGCGCCGTCACCAGCGCATCCTGCGCCAGCTCCTCGGCCAGCCCGACATCGCGCAACATGCGCGCGAGGCCGGCGATCAGGCGGGCCGACTCGATGCGCCAGACGGCATCGATGGCGCGGTGGGTCTCGGTCATGGTCATGACCGCCGATCACACCACCGGTCCGCGGCGGGCGCAAGCGCCGTTGGTTGGGTGGTGCCCGCCTACTCGCGTTCCAGTCGGGCGCGCAGGCGTGCTTCCTGTTCGCGCAGCTCGGGCGTGAACGCCTCGCCGAAATCGTCGGCCTCGAACACCGGACGGATCTCGATCACCGACTCGCCTTCCATCGGATTGGGACAACGCCGCACCCAGGCGATCGCCTCGTCCATCGACTTCACCTGCCACAGCCAGAAACCGGCGATCAGCTCCTTCGTTTCGGCGAATGGCCCGTCGACGACATGGCGCTCCTTTCCCACGAACGTCACCCGCGCGCCACGCGCGCTGGGCGTCAGCCCTTCGCCGGCGAGCATCACGCCGGCCTTGACCAGCTCCTCGTTGAACCTGCCCATTGCCGCCAGCAACTCCTGGCTCGGCATCACGCCGGCTTCCGATTCGGCCGTGGCCTTGACTATCACCATGCATCGCATCGTCGTGTCTCCCGTGTGGCCGGGTCACCCTGAGCCGGCTTCACTGCATAGACGAACCAGCTCGCCGCGGATCGACACGCCACTCGTCGCAGGCGGCGAGACTCGGGCGCGCGACAATGCCGCTCCACTTCGAGACAATCGCCGCATGAGCGCACACGAGCCCCGCCCCCGGTGAGCACCGCCACGATCTCTGCCGGGACTCCGATCGAACCGGGCCTGATGGTGCTGCACGGCAACCGCCTGGAAGACCTGCGCGACCTGCTCGCCGCCTGGCTGGCGCGCGCGCCGCTGCGGCCGCTGGAAGACGAGCTGATGCTGGTGCAGAGCAACGGCATCGCGCAGTGGCTGAAGCTGGCGCTGGC
>CALCWL010000230.1 GCA_937906285.1 uncultured Rhodanobacter sp.
CCGCCCGAGGCCATCCGCGCCACCCGCGAGGATTCCGGATGGAACGCCGACGAGCCGCAGCCGATCAGCCCCACCGCCAGCAGCAGCACCGGGTAGCTCGGCGCCACCGACATCAGCAACAGGCCGGCCAGGGTGAAGCACATGCCGACCGGCAGGGTGTACGGCAGCGGATGCCGGTCGGTGACCATGCCGACCACCGGCTGCAGCAGCGAGGCGGTGAGCTGGAAGGTCAGCGTGATCGCGCCGATCTGGAAAAAGCTCAGCGCGAACTCGCCCTTGAGCAGCGGGTAGATCGCCAGGATCACCGACTGCATCATGTCGTTGAGCACGTGCACGAAACTCACCGCGCCCAGCACGCCGTACCGCGTCCTCGACAGCCGCGTGGCGGACGCCGTGGCGATCATCGGCGGCGCACCGCCGGCTTCGCTGGCGGTGGCGAGGGAAGAAGTGTTCGACACGGTGTCTTTCATGCGGGGAAGCATCACGGGTGGAGGGGTGCCTGCCGTGCCCACGCCGCACGCCGGATCGGGCCGCCGGCCGCACCGGGCAGCGCAGTCACGCGGTCGGCCATCAGCGCCGCTCAGGATACGCCGCGGGTCGCCGTCGTCCAAGCAAATGCCTGCGTCGTCGCGCGCATTCGCGTTCCGGCAGCCCGTGCCGCGTCATGCGCGGCCTTGTCCCGGAAAGCAGGTCGGGGCCAGTACATGGCCGCAGGTTCCTGCGGGCAGGGGCACGTTGCCATGCGCCAGGACAGTGGTGCTAGTTTGATGCACTTTCCCGTCGCGTTCCGGAGTCGCCCATGCCCGCTTGTCCTTCCGCCCGCTCGTCGGCCATGCGCCGGCTGGCCTGCACCTGCATGCTGGCGACTTCGCTGGCGCTGTTTGCCGGCACCGCGCTGGCGCAGCAACAGCGCAGCCAGCAGGTACCGGACCCGCAGGACACGCCGTACGCCGGCACGATCGCGCTGCATGTCGATGCCAGCGATACGGCGCAGGGCATTTTCAGCGTGCACGAGACGATTCCGGTCACGGCCGGCGCGCTGACCCTGCTGTACCCGCAATGGATCCCCGGCGACCACTCGCCCACCGGACCGATCGACATGCTGGCCGGGCTGAAGCTGAGTGCCGGCGGCAAGCCGCTGGCGTGGAAGCGCGACAAGTACAACGTCTACGCGTTCCACCTCGACGTGCCCGCCGGCGTGTCCAGCCTGGACGTGCAGTTCCAGTACCTGTCGCCGCGCCGCGGCGGCTTCGAGATCACCGACCGCATGATGGACATGGCTTGGAGCAAGGTCGCGCTGTATCCGGCCGGGCACTACACGCGCGGCATCACGGTCGCGCCCAGCCTCACGCTGGCGCCGGGCTGGCAGCTCGGCACCGCGCTGGAGACGTCGGTGCGCAAGGGCGATACCGTCAACTTCAAGCCGGTTACCTTCAACACGCTGGTGGATTCGCCGGTCTACGCCGGTCGCCATTTCAAGCGCGTGGACCTTGCCCCGGGCAGCAAGGTGCCGGTGCACCTGGACATCGTCGCGGATGCGCCGAAGTACCTGGAGATCACGCCGGCGCAGCTCAAGGCGCACCGCGCGCTGGTGAGCCAGGCGGTGAAGCTGTTCGGCTCGCAGCACTACGACCACTACGACTTCCTGTTCTCGCTGTCGGACGTGCTGGCCGGCAACGGCACCGAGCACCACCAGTCCAGCGAGAACGGCCTGGACGCGGACTACTTCACCGCCTGGTCCGACAACGCGCCCAACCGCGACCTGCTGGCGCACGAGTACACGCATTCGTGGAACGGCAAGTTCCGCCGCCCAGCGGATCTGTGGACGCCGAACTTCAACGTGCCGATGGGCGATTCGCTGCTGTGGGTGTACGAGGGCCAGACCCAGTACTGGGGCTTCGTGCTCACCGCGCGCTCCGGATTGTGGACGGCGCAGCAGTTCCGCGATGCGCTGGCGATGGTCGCGGCCAACTACGACCGCAACCGGGTCGGCTTCGGCTGGCGCACGCTGGAGGACACCACCAACGATCCCACCGCGGCGCTGCGCGCGGCGCTGCCGTACCGCAGCTGGCAGATGAGCGAGGAGTACTACAGCGGTGGGCAGATGCTGTGGCTGGCGGTGGATGCGAAGATCCGAGCGCTCAGCCACGGACGCAAATCGCTGGATGATTTTGCCCGCGCCTTCTTCGGCGTCGACGACGGCAGCTTCGTCACCAAGACCTATGCGTTCGACGACGTGGTGGCCGCGTTGAACGGCGTGGTGAAGAACGATTGGGCCGGCTTCCTGCACGCGCGCGTGGACACGCTCGATCCGCCGCTGGCCCGCGGCCTGGAGGCTACCGGCTGGAAGCTGGTCTACACCGATCAGCCCAGCGCCTACGAAAAGCAGTACGACAGCCGCCCGGAATCGCCGCGGCACATCTTCAACTTCGCCTGGTCGATCGGGCTGACGCTGACCAAAAGTGGCGAGATCAACGACGTGCGCTGGGACGGCCCCGCGTTCAAGGCCGGCGTGAGCACCGGCGCCACCGTGGTCTCGGTGAACGGACAGGCGTACAGCACCGACGTGCTCAAGGACGCGATCACCGCGGCCAAGGGCAACCAGGCGCCGATCAAGCTGCTGCTGAAATACCAGGGCGGCTTCCGCACCGTGGCGGTGGATTACCACGGCGGCCTGCAGTATCCGCACCTGCAGCGCATCGAAGGTACGCCGGATTACCTCGGCGACATCATCGCGGCGCGGCCGTAGCTCGGGCGGATCATCGAATACGGAGGAAGGTCATGAAACCACGCCACTGGATTGCCGTGCTCGCCTGCGCGCTGGCAATGGGTGCGAGCGGTGCCGCGTCGGCACGCGACACCCCGCTGCGCGTGATGACCTTCAACGTGCGCGTGCCGGTGGACCAGGGCGCCAACGCGTGGGAGAACCGACGTGAGCTGATGGTGCAGGTGATCCGCGCGCAGCACCCGGACGTGCTCGGCACGCAGGAGCTGACCGAGCAGCAGGGCGAATACCTCGCCGCGCATCTCCCGGGGTATGCGTGGTTCGGCCAGGGCCGCGAGGGCGGCAGCAAGGGCGAGCACATGGGCGTGTTCTATCGCACCGACCGGCTGGAGGTGCTGCGCTCCGGCGATTTCTGGTTGTCCGACACGCCGCACCTGCCCGGCAGCATCACCTGGGGCCAGCCGTATCCGCGCATGGTCACCTGGGCGCAGTTCCGCCTGCGCGATGGCGGCGGCACGTTCGAATACCTCAACACGCATTTCCCCTACCGCGACGAGGACGTGCGCCCGCGCATGCTCAGCGCCGCGGAAATCCTGCGCTGGATCGATCAGCTGCCGGCCGCTGCGCGAATCATCCTCACCGGCGATTTCAACTGCGCGCCGGACACGCCGGTGCACGCGAAGCTGACCGCCGGCTTGCATGACGCCTGGATCGAAGCCGCCACGCGCTCGGGCCCGGCCAAGACCTTCCACAATTTCACCGGCACGCCCGACCGGCGCATCGACTGGATCCTCAGTCGCGGCTTCAAGGCGCGCACGGTGAGCACGCTGACCACGCATGAAGGTGCGCGCTATCCCTCCGATCACTTTCCGGTGGTAGCGGACCTGGTGATGACCCCCGCCGTCCACACCCCCGCGCACCAACCGTAGCGGCCCGCTCGCGGACGATGCCCTGCCGGGTTTCGGGATTCGCAGACCGCAAGAGCCTCGCGCACGAGCGGAGCGCGGCAGCGGCCGGGGGCGAAGTCCTGGCGCCGGCACTAGAATGGGCGGGTTGCGGCAAGTCGTCTTCGCAGACGTGAGCCCTTTTCCGCCTCCCGACGCCTGGCGTGGTTGGCCAATGCCACTGGAATTGTCATGGGTTCGATCCGCGGTCTGCGTGTGTGCTGTTTGCTGTTGTGCCTGGTCATCGCGATGCCGCTGTTTGCGCGCGATGCGCCCAGCGTCGGCCAGCAACGCGAAGACGTGTTGTTCTGGACGCAGGCGCAGCGCACGGCGCAGTTCCCGCGCATGTACGAACTGTTTCCCGCCGATCGCGCCGCGCACGGCAGCCACGTCCACGCCTTGCCCGAGGGTGCGCCGCTGGCCCCGCGCTGGGACGATGCCGGGACGACGCTGGCCAGCTACATGAGGGAGCATCACCTGGCCGGCGTGATGGTGCTGCAGCACGGCCGCATCCGCGCCCAGCGCTACGCCCCCGGCTTCGGTCCCGCGCAGCGCTGGACATCGTTCTCGGTAGCCAAGTCGGTCACCTCGACCCTGGCCGGCATCGCGCTCGCGCGCGGCGACATCCGCAGCATGGACGACACGCTGGAGACCTATATCCCGCAGCTGCGCGGCACCGCCTACGCCAAGGTCACGGTGGAGCAGCTGCTGACGATGACCTCCGGCGTGCGCTGGAACGAGGATTACGACGACCCGCATTCCGACGTGGCGCAGATGTACCGCAGCGCCTGCGAAAACGGCCAGCCGCACGTGATCTCGTACCTGGCCAAACTGCCGCGCGCGTATCCCGCCGGCACGCACTGGAACTACAACACCGCCGAAACCGACCTGCTCGGCATCCTGGTCCAGCGCGCCACCGGGCAATCGCTGGCGAGCTACCTGTCGCAGACGATCTGGAAGCCCTACGGCATGGCCGCGGATGCGTACTGGTTGAAGGACGAGTGCGACGGCAGCGACACCGGCGGCAGCGGGCTCTCCGCCACGCTGGCCGACTACGCGCGCATCGGCCAGTTCATGCTCGACGGCGGCCGCGTCGACGGCCAGCCGGTGATCGCCGACGCGTGGCTGCACGGCGCCATGCACAAACAGCAGGAGGTGGCCAGCCCCGGCCACGGCTACGGCTACCTGTGGTGGACCGACGCCGACGGCAGCTACGCGGCCATCGGCATCTTCGGCCAGATGATCTACGTCGACCCGGCGCGGCAACTGGTGATCGTGCAGGTGGGCGCGTGGCCGCAGGCGACCTCGAAGGCGCTGGTCGGCTCGCGTCGTGCCTTCATCAAGGCGGTGCAGCGCGGCGCCGACGCCACGCACTGACTGGCGCATCGCTTCCGCAGCTTGCGTAGGGCGGGCGCCACCCGTCAGCTTTCCGCGACACGACAGCGGCGGGCAGTGCCCGTCCCGCCGTGCTGCAATCATTCCGCCGTCGAAGCGCCGCTGCCCACTCACCGCCGCGTGGCGAACACCCCGTCCAGCGCCAGCTCCGCCTGGAACCCCGCCTGCTCCAGCCGCCGCGCCACCTCGCGCGGCACGTCGCGCCCGCTGGTCAGCTTGTTCGGGCTGCCGGTGTAGTGGAACAGCCGGCCACCACGACGCAGCACCCGCGCCAGCTCGCCGTAGAACGCCTGCGAGTACAGCTCGCCGGCGATGCCGAAGCGCGGCGGATCATGCAGCAGGGCGTCGAACGAGGCATCGGCGAGTCGCCCGATGGCCTGCGCCACGTCGGCGTGCTCCAGCTGCAGGCGCCCCCCGCTGGCGGCCGGGTCGGGCGACCACGGGTTGAGCGCGCGCAGCCACAGCACGTCGGCGTTCTTCTCGAACGACTGGACGCGTGCCGCGCCGGACTCCAGGCAGCACGCCGCGAAATAGCCGAGACCGCCGCAGGTATCGAGTACCGCCTTGCCGCGCGGTTCGACCAGCGCCACCTTGCGCTGCGCATCGGCGAGCGGCGAGGCCTTTGCCGTGGGCAACATCTTGATGCCGTCGATCTCGAACGTGGGCGCGCCCCATTCGGTGGGCACCAGCTTGATCAGCGAACCGGCGAAGCGCGCCACCGGCGCGAAGTCATCGCCATCGAAAAAGTAGACCGTGCGCTCCTTCAGCGTGCCGGGATAGGGCTGGCGCGCCTCCCGCCAGCGCCAGCCGTCGGCCAGCAACGCGACCGTCTCGTGGCTGCGCCCCAGGTCGAGCGAACCGGTCCAGGTCGCCGCACCGGTATCGCGCGCGGCGAGCAGGTCGTCGGCGACCGGGCGGGTGAACAACGGGCCGTGATAGCGGGACAAGTGGCGATTCCTGGGCCGGCAAAGCGGGCCGGCTGGCCGGGCGGGCGGATCCTCCCGTCGGCGTGATGGTACAGGCCGCGCCTGTGGCCTTGCGGCGGATGGACGGCCTTGCGGGGGCGGAAAGGCCGGGCCACTGCCGGTCGCGGCACATCGCAGCTGTGCGCATGAGGACCAGGAAGCCAGACAACGATGTCCTGCACGCGCTCCAGCGGCTCGGCTTCACAGGGTACGAGACGTACGCGGATGCATCGCTTGTCGTCGTCGGCCCTCAGCGCTCGCCGGAACCGGCAGCCGCGGCCGGGTCGCTGCCGCGAAACGGAATCGGCGCCGCGGTATCCGCCGGCAAGGTCGGGTGCGTGCGGCCCAGCGTGATGTTCTTGCTGGCGCGGACCTGGTGGTTTGCGTAAGTCCAGATCTCGCCCGTCTGGGTAATGAACACCGTCCAGTAGAGGTCCGATTCCGGGCCGTAATCGATCAGCACGTGGGCAAAACCATCGCCCTTGGGCGTGGTCAGGGGAATCGGCGGATCGAGTTGCAGGATGGCCATGGGCGCGGGTGTCGCGAGTCGTGGGTGGATCGGCGTGCAGCGACTGGGGGTCCCGGGGCAGACAGCTGGGTCGGCGCCGCCGGACGCCGCTGCGGCGGTCGTCGGCACGATGCACGCGCCGTCGTCGACACGCCGTGAGCGCCGACATTCAGCCTTCCAGACGTCCCTGTTTGCCCAGGTCGGCGGGGTCGCTGTCCAGCAGGCCGCGGGCGAAGTCGAACGCACGCGCCACCAGGCTGTCCGCTGTTTCCCAGTACACCGCATCGCGCACGCGGATGCGCAGCACCATGAGGTTCGGATCGTCGCGCCCGTCGGGGAAAAACACTTTCTGCGAGAGCGTCCACAGCTCATCGATGGTGTCCGCATCCCGATCCATGCGAGCGCGCCCGCGCACCGACACATAGCGATGTTCGCCGGGATGGGCGTAGGCCAGGTTCGCCTCGGCATCGTCGGTGAGCTCGGCGATCTTGTGGCTGTTGGCCGCGGTGAAAAAGACCAGCTCACCCTCGGCATCCAGCTTCAGCGTCTGCAGCGGCCGGCTCACCAGCGAGCCGTCCTCGGCGCGCGTGGTGAGCATGGCCACCTCGATGCCGCCGATCAGCTCACCCAGCTCATGCAGGTCGGTATCGCTCGGCGCGTCGTTCTTCATGGGAGGCTCCGCGGCGGGAAAGCCGCAGCATCGCGCCGCAGCCTTCAAGAGCGGATGAAGCTTCCGTGCGGCCCGCGTGCATGGCCAAGGCGCAGGGCCCCAGCGAGGCGCTTTTCAAGGGCCGGAGGGCTGGTCAAGCTGAGACCCGGTGTCTTGCGGCTTGTTCGGGCCTCTCCCGGGGGCTACACGCCATGGTGGATTCTTGCGGTTGTCGCCGGCCCGGAACAGACACAGTGCATTGCCGGAAGGATCCGTGAGGCGAGCCTCCCGCCACAGCCAGTGCTCGTCGGTGGGCAGCTGGGAGAACTCGAACCCGGCTGCAAGCAGGCTCGTGACCTTTGCGTCCAGGTCCGGACACTCGAAGTACACAACCACGCGGGAGCCGCTGGCTGGTTGATCCGTGGTGTGGAGCGAGAAGGTCGAGTCGCCGTCGGGGCACTCGAAGCGGGCGTAGCGCGGCGGGGAATGAACGATGAGCGTAAAGCCCATGTCGCAGTAGAACGCAACGGAGCGATCGAAGTCCGTGACCGGGAGAGTGATCTGATTGAGATTCACGAACGGTCTCCTGCAGCTCGGCTTCGGCGGGCAGGATATCAGCCGCCGCGGCTCCACTTCCGCGCCGCTTCCGCAAACGCCAGGCAATCCGCAAACCGGTTGTACAGCGGTGCCGGCGAGATGCGGATGACGTCGGGTTCGCGCCAGTCGCCGATGATGCCGTGCGCCATCAGGTACTCGAACAGGGCGCGGCCGCGGTCGCGGCCTTCGATCACGCGGATGGAGAGTTGGGCGCCGCGGCGTTCGGGGTCGGCGGGGGTGACGACCTGCAGCACGTCGGCCAACTGCGTCTGCACCAGCCATTCCAGGTAGCCGGTGAGCTGCCGTGATTTTTCGCACAGTGCGGCCATGCCGGCGCGGCGGAAGATCTCCAGCGACACGCGCAGCGGGGCCAGCGCCAGGATCGGCGGGTTGGAGAGCTGCCAGCCGTCGGCGCCGGGAGTCGGGTGGAACTCGGGTCCCATCTGGAAGCGCGTGGTCTTGTCGTGGCCCCACCAGCCGGCGAAGCGCGGCAGCGCGGCGCGCGCG
>CALCWL010000231.1 GCA_937906285.1 uncultured Rhodanobacter sp.
CGCGCCGCCGCGCTTGCCGTTGCGCGCATAGAGGTCGACGTAGGCGCCGGCGAATACCTTGCCGGCGGCATCGCGCACGTCGTAGTAGCGCACCTGCGGGTGCCACACGTCGACGTCTTCGCGCGGGGCAAGGGTGATGCCGTAGAGCTTGCCGGCAAGGCCGAACAGACCATCGATCACCGCCGGCAGCGGGAAGTACGGCTTGAGCTGCTCCTCGTCCAGCGCGTACTCGCGCTGGCGCAGTTTCTCCGACGCGTAGCCGACGTCCCACGGTTCGAGCGTGTCGAGTTTCAGTTCGGCGCGGGCGAACTCGCGAAGGGTGGCCAGTTCGCGCTGCGCGACGGGCTTGGCGCGGGCGGCCAGGTCGTGCAGGAACTCCAGCACCTCGGCCGGCGAGGCGGCCATCTTGGTGGCCAGCGACTCCTCCGCCGCATTGGCGAAGCCGAGCAGGCGCGCAGCTTCGTGGCGCAGGGCCATGATCTTCTCGATGCGCTCGCTGTTGTCGAACTTGCCCGCATCCGGACCCTGGTCCGAAGCGCGGGTCTGGTAGGCCCAGTACACGCGCTCGCGCAGGCCGCGGTGGTCGGCGTAGTTCAGCACAGCCTGCACGCTGGGCTGCTTGAGCGTGACCAGGTAGCCGTCCAGATCCTGATCCTGCGCATACTGGCGCAGCACGGCGAGGCCGGAGGCAGGGATGCCGGCGAGGTCGCGCTCGTCGGTGACGTGTTCGTGCCACGCCTCGCTGGCATCGAGCACGGCATGGGAGAACTCGGTGGACAGCCGCGACAGCTCCACCCCGATCTCGCGGAAGCGCGAACGGGCCGGCTCGTCCAGCGCCACACCGGACAGCCGGAAATCGCGCAGCGCGTGCTCGATCAGCGCGCGCTCGGGCCGCGGCAGGGCGGCGAAATCCGTCGCGTCGGCCAGCGCCTGCACCGCCGCGTACAGCGCGCGGTTCTGGCCCAGCTCGATCGCGTGCTCGGTGAGCTTTTCCTCGGCCGGGCCGTAGACCGCACGCAACGCTTCGCTGTCGGCCACCGCCTGCAGATGCGACACCGGCGCCCATGCCCGCGCCAGGCGCTGTTCCAGCCGCTCCTGGGTCAGCATCACGTGGTCGAAGTCGCGCGGCGCGCCGGCCGCGACCAGCGCGTCGATGGTCGCGCGGTAGTCGGCCAGGAGAGTGTCGATCGCCGGCTCGACATGCTCGGGGCGGATCTGCGAAAACGCCGGCAGGGTGTCGTCGGCCAGCAGCGGGTTGTCGGGGGTCATGCGTGCTCCTTGTAAGCCGCCAGCGTGGCGACCGCGCCGGACGAAATCAAGCGCGGCCGCGTGACGGGCGCCGCGCCTCGCTAGAATGGCCGGATGAACCCCCTGCGCCGCTTCAAGGGCATCGCGCCCACGCTCGGCCAACGCGTCTACCTCCACCCCGCCGCCACGGTGATCGGTGACGTGGCGCTCGGCGACGACGTCTCGATCTGGCCCGGCGCGGTGCTGCGCGGTGACGTCAATGCCATCCGCGTCGGCGCCAAGACCAGCATCCAGGACGGTGCGGTGGTGCACGTCGCCCACGCCGGTCCGTACGGCCCCGGCCGTCCGTGCCTGATCGGCGAGGGCGTCACCATTGGTCACGGCGCGGTGGTGCACGCCTGCACGATCGGCGACTACTGCCTGATCGGAATACATGCCAGCGTGCTGGACGGCGCGGTGGTGATGCGCCACGGCTTCGTCGGCGCCGGCGCGCTGGTGGCGCCGGGCAAGGTGGTCGGCGAGGGCGAGCTGTGGCTGGGCAACCCGGCCAGATGCGTGCGCAGGCTCAGCGACGCGCAGATCGAACAGCTGCACTATTCGGCCGATCACTACGTGCGGCTGAAGGACGCCTACCTGGCGGACGCCTGAGCGCCCTCACATCTCCACGCCGCGCGCGGCGTTCGCCCGGCGGATGCGTTCGGCTTCGGCCTCGTGCTGGCGGGTCAGGATGTTGCGCGCGGCGGACAGCTTGCCGCCGAGCAGGGACAGCGTGAAGTTGTTGCTGTCGAACTCGCGCAGCAGGTCGATCTCGCGGCGCGCCTCCTCCAGTTCGTTGCGATTGATGGTGCGCTCGATCTCCTCCGACGCCCGGCCGAAGGATTCCCGCAGCGCCTCCTGCGCAGCGCGGTTGTGCGGGTCCAGTTGCAGCACGCTGAGGTAACTCGAACGCGTTGCTGCCGGCCGGCGCCACCAGGCGGCCATCGTGCATGGCCTCGCGCGCGAGCCCGAGCAGGATGGCGCGACCGCTGTGCTCGTCATCCAGCGATGTCCCGGCCGTTTCGGCAGCGATCGACCCGGCGAGCGAAGGCGCCGCCGTCGCGTTCTGCCGGAACATCGCAGCGCCCCCGGCCAGCACCAGCAGCACGACGATGGCAAGGACGTATCGATGCGATACGGCGGATAGAAAGCGGGACATGACACCTGCTGCGCAAACGATGGCCGCGCGCTGGAGCCGTTGTCATCGGCGCGCTCCCGGCGGGTCGCGCCATGGTGCCTGCGCTTTGTTTCAGTCGTGTGGCGCGGCGGTGACCGCGGTGACGTCCCGCCGTGCGCTCAAGCCGTCTGCCGGCGCAGGCTCCGGTACACCGGCTCGGTGTCCGGACGCTGGCCGTGCCACAGCACGAAGGCGTCGGCCGCGGTTTCCACCAGCATGCCGAGGCCATCGCAGGCGTAACGTGCGCCGGCCACCCTGGCCCAATCCAGGAAGCCGGCGGCTGCCTTGCCATAGGACAGGTCGTAGCACACTGCACGACTGCCGAGCAGGGCAAACGGCAGTTGCAGCGCCACGCCAAGCACGCCGGCCGAGGTGGCGTTGATGATCAGGTCAAAGCTGCCGATCGTGGCCAAGTCGTCCCAGTAGCGGGTACGCACCCGTGTCGGCTCGCCGATGGCGTCGGCCAGCGCATCGGCCGCCGCCGGCGAACGGTTGACGATAGTCAGCGACCGCACGCCGGCATCGAGCAGCGGCCAGACCACGCCGCGCGCGGCGCCGCCGGCACCCAGCAGCAAGGTGTCGTGGCCGCGCAGGTCGACCTCGTGGCGTTCGGCCAGGTCGCGCACCATGCCGTCGCCGTCGGTGTTGTGCGCCGCCAGCCGGCCGTCAGCCAGCCGGGTCAGGACGTTGGCCGTGCCGGCCCGCGTGGCCGCCACGCTGTGCTGGTCGGCCAGCGCGAACGCGGCCGCCTTGTGCGGCAAGGTGACGTTGGCGCCGCGGCCGCCAGCGGCGAAGAAGCGCCGCACGGTGTCGGCGAACCCGGCCGGCGGCACGTCGATCGCGCGGTAATCCAGCTGAAGTCCGCATTGCTGCGCGAACGCCTGGTGGATCGCAGGCGACAGGCTGTGGCTGATCGGGTGGCCGAACACGGCGAACTGCATGGTGGTTCCCTGCGGAGTGACTGTAGGAGCGCACCCTGTGCGCGATGCTTGTTGGCCAGGTGAAGAAAAGCATCGCGCACAGGGTGCGTTCCTACAAGGTCGCAGGCGGTGAGATGGGGCACCGGCAAGCTGGCAACACTTTCACGGGGAGCTGTCCCATGCGCACATCGAGCCTGCCTTCGCCGCATCATCCACGTCTGATTGCCGCCGCCAGCACCTGGCTGCTCGGCGGTGGCGTCCTGCTGCTGAGCACCCTGGTGCCCGCGCACACGCCGCTGCTGGGCTGGACGCCCGCGTTCTGGCTGCTGGCCGCGCCGTTGCTGGTGCTGCTGGCGCTGGAACCGGGCCTGCCGCGGCGCTGGCTGGGGCGGCGCCGACTGCGCGTGGTCCAAACCGTTCACGGTGCTGCGTGGTACTGATCCCTCAGGCGGCGCCCTGGCGCTTGCGCACCATCCGGCGCAGGAATTCGCGCATCACGCGCAAGTACAGCTCATCGCCGAGGTAGGCATCTTCCACGCCGGCGTCGATCGACGGGTTGTCGTTCACCTCGATCACCACCGGGCGGTTGCCGACCTGCTTGAGGTCGACGCCGTAGAGTCCGTCGCCGACCGGCTGGGTCGCCTTCAGCGCCAGCTTGACCACGGCCGCCGGGGCGTCCTTCAGCGCGATGGTCTCGAAGCCCCCGGACTTCGCCGTGCCGGTGGCGCCGTGGTTGTAGATCTGCCAGTGGCCGCGCGACATGTAGTACTTGCAGGCGTAGATCGCCTCGCGGTTGAACACGCCGATGCGCCAGTCGAACTCGGTGTAGACGTATTCCTGTGCCAGCAGCAGGGCGCTGTGCTGGAACAGGCCGCTGGCCGCGTGCGCCAGCGCCTGCTCGTCCTCGACCTTGACCACGCCGCGCGAGAACGAGCCATCGGGGATCTTCAGCACCAGCGGGAAACCGAGCCGCTCGACGACTTCCTTCATGCCCTTGCTGTCGTCGCGATAGAGGATCTCCGTACGCGGCACCGCCAGCTTCCGCGAGACCATCAGGTCGTTGAGGTAGATCTTGTTGGTGCAACGCAGGATCGAGCTGGGATCGTCGACCACCACCATGCCTTCCTTCTCGGCGCGGTGGGCGAAACGGTAGGTGTGGTTGTCGCTGGCGGTGGTTTCGCGGATGAACAGGCCGTCGTACTCGGCCAGGCGCTGGTAGTCGTTCTTGCCGATCGGGTCGACCTCGATGCCCAGCTCCTTGCCGGCGCCGATGAACGCCTTCAGCGCCCGCTTGTTCGACGGCGGCATCTGCTCGGCCGGGTCGACCAGCATGGCCAGGTCGTAGCGGAACTGCTTGCGCGCGCGCGGCTTGCGCCACAGCTTGCGCGAGAAGCGGTCCAGCTCCTCGGCGAACGCGTCCTCCTGCGCGTCGTCCAGCGAGTGCAGGCCGACCGGCTTGATCGAGCTGACCTGCCACACGCGGTCGCGCTCGAACTCGATGCGC
>CALCWL010000232.1 GCA_937906285.1 uncultured Rhodanobacter sp.
CCAGAGTCCGTGGACGCTTGGCGCATGGTCTCGGCGCGGCGTTCGTTCGAGGGAACGCTGCCCATCGCGAGCCTGCGGCGCCTCGGCGAGGCACTGGCCGGCACCGATGGCGAGGTCAGTTTCACGCTTGATTTCGGGCGCGACGACCTCGGCACCAGCTACGTGGATGTTCGCGCCAGCGCGCCGCTGACGCTGATCTGTCAGCGTTCGCTGGAACCATTCGTGCTGCCGGTTGCGGTGCACACGCGGTTGGGGCTGATCAGCCAGGAGCGCGACGAGGCGGGGTTGCCGCCCGATTGCGAACCGCTGCTGGTGGCCGAGGATGGCCGCCTGCGTCCGGCGGATGTGATAGAGGACGAATTGCTGTTGGCGCTGCCGCTGGTTCCGGTCAACCCGGACAGCCGATTGCCCGACGAAGTGACAGGCCACGACCCGGCGCAGGATCATGCCGGATCGGGGCGCTCGGAGAATCCGTTCGCGGTATTGCGCGAGCTGAAGAAGTAGCGTCGGCCCGGCTCGTCGATCCGGGCTGTTCGATCAACGATCATCCCGTTTCATTTCACCACGTTTCAGTTGGAGAACTACCATGGCCGTTGCCAAGAGCCGCCGTACCCCGTCCACCCGCGGCATGCGTCGTGCCCACGACAAGCTGAGCACCGTGCAGCTTTCCACCGACCCGACCAGCGGCGAGGTGCACCTGCGCCACCACGTCACCAAGGACGGCTACTACCGTGGCAAGAAGGTGATCCAGGCCAAGGCCGCGGTGTCGGTCGAGGATTGACCGGGTTGCCGGGGCCCTGCGGGGTCCCGCCGGGCGATCAACCGGAACGGCGCGGCGACGCGCCGTTTTTGCGTTCCGCCACCCGGGCACGTAACGTACGGCGTCGGCCCAGCGGCCGATCCCGCAGTCCCTGCCGATGGAAAGTTGAATGACCCAGATCTATTCCCGTCTCGTCGCCACCGGCAGCGCCTTGCCCGAGCGTGTCGTCACCAATGCCGATCTGGAAAAGATCGTCGATACCAGCGACGAATGGATTCGCACCCGCACCGGCATCCGCCAGCGGCACATCGCCGCCGAGGGCGAGACCACCGGCGACCTGTCCTTCCGGGCCGCGCAGAGCGCGCTGGAGGCGGCGGGCGTCAAGGCGTCCGAACTCGACCTGATCGTGCTCGGCACCACCACGCCGGACCTCATCTTTCCGTCCACGGCTTGCCTGTTGCAGCATCGTCTCGGCGCCAACGGTTGCGCGGCGTTCGACGTGAATGCGGCGTGCTCGGGCTTCGTCTACGCGTTGGGCGTGGCCGACAAGTTCATCCGCAGCGGCCAGTCGAAGAAGGTGCTGGTGGTCGGCGCCGAGACGCTGACGCGCATGGTCGACTGGTCGGAGCGCGAAACCTGCGTGCTGTTCGGCGACGGCGCCGGCGCCGTGGTGCTGGAAGCCTCCAGCGAGCCGGGTATCCACGCCACCTGCCTGCACGCCGACGGCGGCTACAAGCACCTGCTGTACAACCCGGTGGGCGTGTCGGCCGGTTTCAGCGACGAGCCCAATCACGGCGTGCGCATCCGCATGTCCGGGCGCGAGGTGTTCAAGGTCGCGGTGAAGACGCTGGACGCCCTGGTCGGCGAGACGCTGGAGGCGGCCGGCATGCAGGAGTCGGACATCGACTGGCTGATCCCGCACCAGGCCAACCTGCGCATCATCGAGGCGACCGCCAAGCGGCTGAACATGTCGATGGATCGGGTCATCGTGACGGTGGACAAGCATGCGAACACGTCCTCGGGTTCGGTGCCGCTCGCGCTCGATTACGCGGTGCGTTCGGGCAAGGTGCAGCGTGGCCAGAACCTGCTGCTGGAAGCGTTCGGCGGCGGGTTCACCTGGGCCTCGGCGCTGCTGCGCTTCTGAGCCTTCACGGTTCCGGCGAGTTCCTCGCGATGCCGCCCACCCGGGCGGCATCGTGTTTTGCGTCCCGGAAAATGCGGAATACAGCTGCGTATGGCCGTCGATGCTGGCACCATGGCGGTTTTCGTCGACGGGATTTGCGCCTCCATGAGTTCCACTTCCGCTTCGCTGGCTTTCGTTTTTCCCGGTCAGGGCTCGCAGTCGGTCGGCATGCTGGCCGAGCTGGCCGCCGCGCACGCCGAGGTGCAGTCGACATTCGGGGAAGCTTCGCAGGGCGCCGGCGTCGATCTGTGGAACCTCGCCATGCAGGGGCCGGAGGAACAGCTCAACCGCACCGAGCACACCCAGCCGGCGCTGCTGGCCGCCAGCGTCGCGGTGTGGCGCGTCTGGCAGAAGCTGGGTGGCACGCAGCCGGCGCAGCTTGCCGGACACAGCCTGGGCGAGTACAGCGCCCTGGTCTGCGCCGGCGCGTTGTCGTTGCACGACGCGGCGGCGCTGGTGGCCGAGCGCGGGCGCCTGATGCAGGCCGCCGTGCCGGCCGGCGTGGGCGCGATGGCGGCCATCCTCGGCGGCGACGATGCGCAGATTGCGGCCGTGTGCGAAGAGGTTGCGCAAGGGCAGGTCGTGTCACCGGCCAATTTCAATTCACCGGGGCAACTGGTGATCGCCGGCAACGCCGAGGCGGTCGATCGTGCGCTGGCTCGGCTCGCCGCGCTGGGCGTGAAGAAAGCGATCAAGCTGGCCGTGTCGGTGCCGTCGCATTGCGCGTTGATGCGCGAGGCGGCCGACCGGCTGGGCGAGCGGATGGCCGCGATCGACTGGCGGCAGCCTTCGATCCCGGTGGTGCAGAACGCCGAGGCACGCAGTTACGCCGGCGTCGAGGAGATCCGCGGCGCGCTGCAGCGCCAGCTGTACCTGCCGGTGCGCTGGACCGAATGCGTACAGGCGCTGGCGGCCGGCGGCGCCGCGCGTATCGCCGAGTGCGGCCCGGGCAAGGTGCTGGCCGGACTGATCAAGCGCATCGACAAGAGCGTCGAGGCGCGCCCGCTCGGCGATCCCGCGCAGATGGATGCAGCTCTCGCCGAATGGGCGTGAGCTTCGTTATTTCCGATTTTCCGAGGAACCACCGACAATGAGCAATCCACTGCAAGGTGAAATCGCGCTGGTCACCGGCGCCAGTCGCGGCATCGGCGCGGCCATCGCGGACGAGCTGGCGTCGATGGGCGCCACCGTGATCGGTACCGCCACCAGCGAGAGCGGCGCTGCCGCTATCGGCGAACGGCTGGCGGCGCACGGTGGCCAAGGCCGCGTGTTGAACGTCACCGACGGCGCGGCAGTCGAGGCACTGGTCGACACCATCGCGAAGGAATTCGGCCCGGTCTCGATCCTGGTCAACAACGCCGGCATCACCCGCGACCAGTTGCTGATGCGGATGAAGGACGAGGACTGGCAGGCGATCATCGATACCAACCTCACCTCCGTGTACCGCACGTCGAAGGCGGTGATGCGCGGCATGATGAAGGCGCGCAAGGGCCGCATCATCTCGATTGCCTCGGTGATCGGGCTCACCGGCAACCCGGGTCAGGCGAACTATGCGGCGGCGAAGGCCGGCATCATTGCGTTCTCCAAGTCGCTGGCCCGCGAGATCGGTACGCGCGGCATCACGGTCAACGTGGTGGCGCCCGGTTTCATCGACACCGACATGACCCGCGCACTGCCGGAAGAAACCCGCCACGCGCTGCTGGGCCAGATTGCGCTCGGCCGGCTGGGGGAGGCTGGCGACATTGCCAAGGCCGTGGGATTCCTGGCTTCTCCCGCGGCCTCCTACATCACCGGCGAAACCTTGCACGTCAACGGCGGGATGTACATGCCGTGAGGCTTGCGCACACAGCTGTCGCCAGCGGCCGCGTTTTGGGCGACAATCGTCCTTTCGCGTCGGTCAACGGCAGGCAGGTCAAGCCAACGCCGGCGAATCGTGGCAGCGCTGGCGCTTAGCCACTACAATGCCGCCGGTCTTGAATCATGCGGTCGGACCGGTACCGACAAACAATCACCCCTTGAGAGGTATGGGCAACATGAGCACCATCGAAGAACGCGTCAAGAAAATCGTCGTCGAGCAGTTGGGCGTGAAGGAAGATGAAGTCACGGCGAACGCTTCGTTCGTGGACGATCTGGGCGCGGACTCGCTGGATACGGTGGAGCTGGTGATGGCGCTCGAGGAAGAGTTCGAGACCGAGATCCCGGACGAGGACGCCGAGAAGATCACCACCGTGCAGCAGGCCGTCGATTACATCAAGGCTCACTCCAAGGACTGATCGGTTCCGGAGGCGTGTCCCATCCCCTGGCGCGCCGCGGGCGAGTCGGCAGGGATGGGCAGCGGTATCGAATGCTGCGCCTGAATGGCGCAGTTTTCGTTTCTGGATTTCGCAACGTCCGAACCCGTATGGTGCATGGCGCATCGTCGGGCGCCCCGGACGACGTACCCGGAGCGCGCTGCGCCGGCCATCGATCGCGGCGTCATTCCCGGGCATAACGAAGGAACAAGCATGAGCAAGCGTCGAGTAGTAGTGACCGGCATGGGCATCATCTCGCCCGTCGGCAACGACATCGCCAGCGCGTGGGATCGGGTGGTCAAGGGCGAGAGCGGCATCGGGCCGGTCGTCCACTTCGACACCTCGGCCTACTCGACGCGCATCGCCGGCCAGGTCAGCGGTTTCGACCCGGCCGAGTGGATGCCGCTCAAGGACGTCAAGAAGATGGACCCGTTCATCCACTACGGCGTGGCGGCGGGCACCCAGGCGCTGCGCGATTCGGGCCTGGAGATCACCGAAGCCAACGCGCCGCGCGTCGGCGTGGCGGTCGGCGCGGGCATCGGCGGCCTGTACACGATCGAATCGACCACGCTCGAACTGGCCGCCAAGGGGCCGCGTCGCGTGTCGCCGTTCTACGTGCCCAGTTCCATCATCAACATGGTCTCGGGCCAGCTTTCCATCATGTTCGGCCTGAAGGGGCCCAACATTGCCTGTGTCACCGCCTGCACCACCGGCGCGCACAACATCGGCCTGGCCGCGCGCATGATCCAGTACGGCGATGCCGACGCGATGATCGCCGGCGGCGCCGAGTTCGCCACCACCGGCACCGCCATGGCCGGTTTCTGCTCGGCCAAGGCGATGTCCACCCGCAACGACGAGCCGACCAGGGCCAGCCGCCCGTGGGACAAGGACCGCGACGGCTTCGTGCTGTCCGACGGCGCCGGCGTGGTGATGCTGGAGGAATACGAGCATGCCAAGGCGCGCGGCGCGCGAATCTATGCCGAACTGGTCGGCTTCGGCATGAGCGGCGACGCGTTCCACATGACCGCGCCGAGCGAAGGCGGCGAAGGTGCGGCGCGTTGCATCCAGACTGCACTGAACGACGCCGGGCTGAACCCTGCCGACGTGCAGTACGTCAACGCCCATGGCACATCGACCCCGCTGGGCGACCTGGGCGAGGTGATGGCGGCCAAGAAGGTGTTCGGCGATCACGCCTACAAGCTGGCGATGAGCTCGACCAAGTCCACCACCGGCCATCTGCTGGGCGCGGCCGGCGGCGTCGAGGCAATCTTCAGCGTGCTGGCGCTGCGCGACCAGGTGCTGCCGCCCACGATCAACCTCGACGAACCGGGCGAGGGCTGCGACCTGGACTTCGTGCCCAACGTCGCACGCGAGGCGAAACTCGATGTGGTGCTGTCCAATTCGTTCGGTTTCGGCGGAACCAACGGCACGCTGGCATTCCGTCGCGTTTGACCGACGCAGGCATGGCTTGTCATCGGCGCCGGCTGGACGGCCGGCGCGACCTGCTCGCGCCGGCGGCGGCGCTCCCTGAGCGCTATCCCTGCCTGTTGCAGAGCGTGGTGCACGGCAGTGCGCAGTCGCGCTACGACATCCTGTTCGCGTTCCCCGGCGAGCGGTTGGAGCTGGCCGCCGATGGCGTGTTGCGCGGCGACGGTCGCGCGCAAGCAGGCCGCTTTCTCGACGCGCTGGACCGGGTGTGGCTTGCCGGCCGGCACTCGGCTTGCGACGACGAGCTGCCGTTCCACGGTGGCTGGGTTCTGCTGCTGAGCTATGAGCTGGCCGGCGAGATCGAACCCCGACTGAGGTTGCCGTCCGGCTCGACGCTGCCGCTGGCGCTGGCCGTGCGCTGCCCGGCGGCGATCATCGTCGACCATCTGCACGAATGCACCTGGCTGGTCGCCGAGGCCGGCCACGAGTCATTGCTGGACCGGCTCCAGGCCGACCTTGCCTTGCCGGCAACCTGGCCGCCGTTGCCGCCGCTCGACAGCATCGAGGAAGATCCGCCCGGCGACTTCCTCGATGGCGTGCAGCGCATCCACGAACACCTGCATGCCGGCGACACGTTCCAGGTGAATCTGTCGCGCGGCTGGAGCGCCCGCTACGCCCGGCCTCCCGCTCCGGCGGCGCTTTACGACGCCCTGCGCCGCGCCAACCCGGCGCCGTTCGCCGGTCTGCTGCAGCAGCCGGGCTGGTCGGTGCTGAGTTCCTCGCCCGAGCGTCTGGTGGAAGTGCGCGGTGGCGTGGCGCAGACCCGTCCGATCGCCGGCACGCGTCCGAGGCTCAGCGGCGACGATGAGCATGCGCGCATCCGTGAACTGAGCGCCCACCCGAAGGAGCGCGCCGAGCATGTGATGCTGCTCGACCTGGAACGCAACGACCTGGGCCGCGTCTGCGTGCCGGGCACGGTCGAGGTCGACGAGCTGATGGTGGTGGAGAGTTACGCCCATGTTCACCACATCGTGTCCAATGTACGCGGGCGGCTGCGCGATGGCGTGACGCCGGGCGAGGTGATTGCCGCCACTTTCCCCGGCGGCACCATCACCGGTTGCCCCAAGGTGCGTTGCATGGAGATCATCGCCGCGCTGGAGCGCACGCCGCGCGGCGCCTACACCGGCGCGCTCGGCTACCTGGACTGCAATGGCGACCTCGACTTGAACATCCTGATCCGCACCCTGGCTTTGACCGGCGAGCGCGTGAGCCTGCGTGCCGGCGCCGGCATCGTTGCCGACTCGGACGCCGCTGCGGAGCTGGACGAGACGCGCGCCAAGGCCCGCGGCCTGCTGCGTGCGCTCGGAGCACCGGGCTGATGACGGCGCGGCTGCTGGTCGACGGCGTGGCCGCGGAGCGGGTCAGCGTGCTCGATCGCGGCTTTGCTTACGGCGACGGCCTGTTCGAAAGCATCCGCCTGGTCGGCACGCGTGCGCCGCTGTGGACACGGCACATGCAGCGACTGGCAGCCGGCTGCCAGCGCCTGTTGATTCCCGCACCGGACCCGGACCAGCTCTGGCACGAAACGCAACGGGTCCGGGCGGACATGGCGCGTGCCGTGGTGCGCATTACCGTGACGCGCGGCATCGGCGAGCGCGGCTATGCGCCGCCGGCAACGCCAAGATCCACCCGCGTGGTGGCCGCGTTCCCGGCGCCGCCGGTGGGTGAGGCGGCGGTTCATGGCGTGCGCATGCGGCTGTGCCGGCTGCGCCTGGCCGAGCAGCCACGTCTGGCCGGCATCAAGCATCTGAATCGGCTGGAGCAGGTGCTGGCACGCGCCGAGTGGAACGATCCGGCGATCGCCGAGGGCGTGCTGTGCGATGGCCATGGCCATGTGATTTCGGCGACCATGGCCAACCTGTTCGCGGTCATCGATGGCGAGTTGCTGACCCCGGCCGTCGACCGCTGCGGCGTCGCCGGGGTAGCGCGGGCCGAGGTGCTGGATGCGACCTCGGCGCGCGTGGCCGAGATTGCACTGGACTCGCTGGCCGGGGCCAGCGAGCTGTTCCTGAGTTCGAGCGTGCGCGGCATCGTGCCGGTACAGTCGCTGCAGCGATGGACCTGGGCACCCGGCGCGGTGGCGCGCCGGCTGCAGCAGCATTGGCGCGATCTGGGATTTTCGATGGAGCAGGGCGGATGAGCATTCGAGCGATGCGCGGGGGTGCGCGGCTGCGCGGGTTGCTGCTGCTGGTGGTGCTGGTGTTCGTGGCGGCGCTGGCAGTGGGCTGGCACGACTACCACCGCTTCAGCGTGACCGCGTTGAACATGTCGTCGCGACAGCAGAGCATCGACGTCAGCCGCGGCACCAGCTTCAAGGGCATTGTCGCCGAGTTGCGGCAGCAGGGCCTGACCACGGCCAGCCCGTGGTACTGGCGGCTGCTGGCCGAGCAGATGCACGTGGCCGGCAAGCTGCATGCGGGGGAATATGCGCTCGCCCCCGGCATCACCCCGCGCCAGTTGCTGGCGGACATGGCAGCCGGCAAGGTCCTGCAGCGCAACTTCACCATCGTGGACGGCTGGACCTTCGCCGAGTTGCGCCGGGCGCTGGCGCAGGCCGACGTGCTGCAGCACGACACCAGCGGCCTCGACGACGCGACGATCATGCAACGCATCGGCGCCGGCGGGCAGGCGCCGGAGGGGCGCTTCCTGCCCGAGACCTATGCCTACGTGAAGGGCGACAGCGAACTGGACATCCTGCGTCGCGCACACGCCGCGATGGATCGCACGCTGGCAGCGCTGTGGCCCGGACGGGCACCGGACCTGCCGCTGGCCGACCCGTACCAGGCGCTGATCCTGGCCTCGATCGTGGAGAAAGAAACCGGACGCGCCGACGAGCGTGCGAAGATTGCCGGGGTGTTCGTCCGGCGCCTGGAGAACCACATGCTGTTGCAGACCGACCCCAGCGTGATCTACGGCATGGGCGCGCGTTACGACGGCAACATCCGCCGCAGCGATCTGACCGCGGATACGCCCTACAACACCTACACCCGGCCCGGCCTGCCGCCCACGCCGATCGCCTTGCCGGGCAAGCCGGCGATCGAGGCCGCCTTGCACCCCGCGGCCGGGGACGCACTGTATTTCGTGGCGCGCGGCGACGGCAGCCACGTGTTCTCCAGCACCCTGGCCGAGCACAATCGCAACGTCGATTGCTACCAGCGGAAGCGTTGCCGATGAATCCCGCGCGCGGCAGGTTCATCAGCCTCGAAGGCGGCGAGGGCGCCGGCAAGAGCACCTTGCTGGCCGGCCTGCTGGACTGCCTGCGCCAGTGCGGCGTGTCGGTAGTGCAGGCGCGCGAGCCGGGCGGCACGCCGGTGGGCGAGGCGGTGCGCGCGATCGTGCTGGACCCGGCCCTGGCCCCGCTGGCGGCGGAAACCGAATTGCTGTTGATGTTCGCCTCCCGTGCGCAGCTGGTACGCGAGGTAATCGAGCCCGCGCTGGCCGCGGGGCAGTGGGTGGTGTGCGACCGCTTTGCCGACGCCAGTTACGCCTACCAGGGCGGCGGGCGCGGCCAGCCCGCCGCGCGCATCGAGGAGCTGGAGCGCTGGGCCTGCGACGGCGTGAAGCCCGATCTGACCCTGCTGCTCGACCTGCCGGTCGCCGCCGGACGGGCCCGTGCCGCCGGTCGCGGCGAGGCCGACCGCATCGAGTCCGAGGCGGATGCGTTCTTCGAGCGGGTGCGCGCCAGCTATCGCACCCGCGCGGCGCAGGAGCCCGGTCGCTTCCGTGTCATCGACGCCAGCCAGGCCCCCGAGCAGGTACTGCAGGCGGCCACGCATGCCCTGATCGCGTGGCTGGAAGGGCCGGCCCGATGAGCGCCCTGCCATGGCATGAGGAACATTGGCTGCGGCTGCAAGCCCGTCGCGAGCGTGGCGCGCTGCCGCACGCCCTGCTGCTGTGCGGCGCCCCGGGCCTGGGCAAGCGCCAGTTCGCGCAACGCTTCGTGCGCAGCCTGCTGTGCACCGAGCCGGTGCATGGCGAGGCCTGCGGGCATTGCCGCGGTTGCCAGCTGACCGCAGCCGGCTCGCATCCGGACCGGGTGGAACTGACTTTCGGCCTGCGCAAGGACGGCACGCCACGCGCCGAGATCGTGGTCGACCAGATCCGCGAGCTGTCCGCCCGGCTGGCTCTGCGCAGCCAGCTCGGCGGCTGGCAGGTGGTCACCATCGACCCGGCAGATGCGATGAACGGCGCGGCGGCGAATGCCTTGCTGAAGACGCTGGAAGAACCCGCCGCGCAGACCATGCTGATCCTGCTGGCCGATGCGCCGTGGCGGCTGCCGCCGACGATCCGCAGCCGTTGCCAGCGGATCGAGTTCCACCTTCCCGAACCGGCGCTGGCGCTGGCCTGGCTGCAGCGCGAGGGCGTGGCTGACGGCAAGGCTGCGCTGGCGGCGGCCGGCGGCAATCCGGGACTGGCCATGCAATGGAGCCGGCACGGCGCACTGGAGCAGCGCACCGAAGTCCGCCGCGACCTGGCGGCGCTGGCCGGTGGGCGCGGCCAGGCGACCGAGGTGGTCAAGCGCTGGCTGGACGACGAGCCGGCGCAACGGTTGTGGTTTGCCGCGCAGGCCGCGGCCGACGAATTGCGCGCCCGTTCGCTGGGCGATCGCCCGCCGCTGGGCAGTGCGCTGGATGCGGCGGCGCTGGGCGATTGGCATGACGCGAGCAACCGCGCACGCGAGGGCTTGCGCGGCCCCTTGCGCCCGGATCTGCTGCTGCTGGAGCTGCTGTCCCGGTGGCGCTGATGGTCGGTGCCTGGGACGACGGTTGGCCGAAGTTCTCTGCGCGCACCCGTCTGCTGGTGATCGCGCCGCATCCGGATGACGAAACCCTGGCTACAGGCGTGCTGCTGCAGCAAGTGCTCGCAGCGGGTGGCAAGGTGTGCATCCTGCTGCTCACTGCCGGCGACAACAATCCCTGGCCGCAACGCGTGCTGGAACGCCGTTGGCGCCTCGGTGCGGCGGATCGGCGCCGCTGGGCACGGCGGCGCGCGACGGAGTTGCAGCATGCGCTCGCCGCGTTGGGCGTGCCGGCGACGGCCTTGCAATCCCTGGACTGGCCCGACCTCGGTGTGACCGACCTTTTGCTGCAATCGACCGACCGGGTCGTGGCCGCCGTTCGCGACGCGATCGACCGCTTCGCCCCCGACCTGATCGCCGTGCCGTCATTGCAGGATCGCCACCCCGACCACAGCGCGGCGCACGTGCTGGTACGCCTGGCGCTGGCCGGCCACGCCACGCCGCCGGCGCTGCTCGCCTACCTGGTGCATGGCGATGCCGGGGTCCGACGCGCCTTGACGATACCTGCCACGGCCGCCCAGCTCGGCGGCAAGCGCGCCGCCTTGCAGGCGCATCGGAGCCAACTCGCCTTGAGTGGCAAGCGCCTGCGTCGACTGGCGGAGCGTGACGAAACCTATTTCGAGCCGGATGCTTCGACGTCGGCGACGTTGCCTTGGCACCCGCCCCGCGCGTGGTGGCGCTGGCTGCGGCTGGATCTGGTGACCCCGGCAACGTCGCGGCGCTGGGCCTGGCAGAACGCGCCGCTGCGCCGCGACGCGGACGGCATGTGGCGTCTGGAGCTGCCCGCGGTTGCGCGGGTTGCGCCGTGCTTCGTGCGGTTGTCGCTGGATGTGCGTTCGCCGTGGATCTTCGACCATTGGGGCTGGTGCCGGATAACCGCCGACGAGCCGATTTCCACCGCCGGAGTTGCGCCCCTCGATCGACCCGGCTAGCTTGCTGCGCAAGCCAGGGGAAGTCGGCATGCAACTCGGAGAGCCGGACGCGATGCGGGTCAACACGGGCGCCACGGCTGCGACCAGCGAGAGCTTTTACGCGGCGCTGTCCGAGATCGGCCAGCTGCTGGTTCGCGCGGTGGAGCCCCCGGAACTCTACGACGCCATCATCGAGGTGTTGCAGAGGCGCCTGGGCGCGATGCTGGTGATGATCGGCGAGGCTGACCACGCGGCCGGCTGGTTCCGTCGGGTGGCGCCGGTGGCTGTGGCCGCGGACATGCAGGACATCTACCCCGAACGGACTCCGCTGTCGCTGGTGCGGCCCTCGTTCTGGCGCGGCGTGCCGCAAATCGAGCCGGATCTGCGCCACGTGCCGGACCTGCAGCGATTGCGCACCGCCTACGAGCGCCATGACGTGGTCGCCGCGATGGCGATTCCGGTGATGGTGTTCGGCGAGGTGCGCGCCGGCCTGGTGATCCGCGCAGCCGACCCCGCGTATTTCTCGATGCGATTGATCGAACTGCTGCAGCAAGCCGCCGCCAGCATCGGCTTGGGGCTGGAGGCGCAGTCGCAGCGCCATCAGCTGCAGCGCTCGGTGCAGCAGGAGGCTCGCCAGCGCCGCGCCTTGCGTCTGCTCAGCGAGATGATCAAGGTGGTCACGCACAGTCCCGACGAAACCGTGCTGCTGGCCGAGAGCAGCGACGTGGCCTGCCGTGTGGGCGGTTATCGCTTCGCGTGGATAGCCCTGTTTGCCGACGACGAGGCCAGAAGCTTGTGCCTGCGTGCCCACGCCGGCATGGATGGCGTGGTGGCGACGGGGGAAGGCATCACCCTGGACGAGCAGAAGCACGCCGGCGACGCGGCAGTCAGGGCGTTGCGCTGCGGCGAACCATGCGTTCGCCAGTACGCCGCGGGAGCCCCGCGCGAGTGGCCGCTGCAGGGCGCGGCGCCCGGCGGCGGCGCGGCACTGGCGTTGCCGCTGCGCGTGGATGAGGCGGTGGTGGGCGTGTTCGTGGTCGGCGCCGACCAGGCCGATGCGTTCACTCCGGTCGAGGTCCAGGTATTCACGGAGATGGCGGTCGAGCTTGGCCTGGGCATGCAGATGCAACGGGCGCACGCCGCGCGGCTGCTCGCCGAACGCGATCTGCGTTTCAACCTGCAGCACGTGCGCACGGTACTGTCCAACCAGCATTCCGGGGTGCTGGTGACGGCGGCGAACGGGCGGGTGAAGTTCGCCAACGAGGCGTTCTGCACCTTGTTCGGGTTGACCGAATCGCCGGGCGACCTGGAGGGGCTGCCCTCGGCTGCGCTGCACGCGCGCCTCAGCCATCTTTATTGCGAGCCTGAACGCGAACTCGAGCGCATGGCCGCCATCGTGGCGCGCAACGAAGAGTCGCGCGACGAGGAAGTGCTGCTGGCCGATGGACGCGTACTGCTGCGCGACTTCATGCCGATCTGCATCGACGGCGTGGCCCAGGGCTGCATCTGGCAGCAGCGCGACATCACCGAGCGGAAGCTGCACGAGGCGCGCGTCGAACGGCTGGCTTTCTACGACGTGGTCACCGGGTTGCCCAACCGGCGTCTGCTGTTCGAGTTGCTGGAACAGGCGCGAACCCGGGCTGCCGCCGATCAGTCGCTGCTGGCGGTGGGCATCCTGGACCTGGACCGGTTCAAGAGCGTCAACGATACCGCCGGGCACAGCGGCGGCGACCGTGTGCTGGCGGAGGCCTCCTCGCGCATCCGCGGCATGCTGCGCGATGCCGACGTGCTGGCCCGCCTCGGCGGCGACGAATTCGCGCTGCTGATCCCCGGACTGGACAGCCGCGAACAGCTGGACGTGATCAGCCGCTGCATCCTGCAGGCGCTGCGCTTGCCGTTCAATCTGGACGAGGAGCAGTTGCTCCTGTCGGCAAGCATCGGCTGGACCCTGTTTCCGCTCGACGGCTCCAGCGCCGAGGGGCTCGTTCGCCACGCCGACATGGCAATGTACGAGGCGAAGGAAGCGGGCAAGGATCGCGGCTCGCTGTACGAGCCGGCGATGGAGCTGGAGCAGGTACGTCTGCAGGCCATGCGCGAACGGATCGCCCAGGCGCTGCAGCAGTCGCGACTGCTGCTGTTGTTCCAGCCGATCGTCTACATCGACGGCCTGCCGGGGCTCAACGGCGTGGCCGGGATGGAGGCACTGCTGCGGCTCAACGATCGCGAGCAGGAACTGATCGGCCCGGCCAACTTCATGCACGTGCTGGACGACCCGCAACTGGCCCGTCCGATCGGTCGCTACGTGCTGGACGAGGCGCTGCGCTGTTGCCAGGCCTGGCTGCGAGCCGGCGTGCCGGTCCCGGTGTCGGTCAACATCAGCACCCGGCACCTGCTGCACCCGGCGTTCTTCGCCGACATCGACGCCGCGCTGGAGGCCTATCCGGACGTGATGGACGTGGGCTTCGGCATCGAGATCACCGAGACCGGCCCGAGCATGGACCACGCGCGGGCCAAGGTGGTCATCGAGGAATGCCGGCGGCGCGGCATCCGCGTCGGGCTGGACGATTTCGGCACGGGCTCGGCGTCGCTCAGCCACATCCAGCAGCTCGACATCGAGCACATCAAGCTCGACCAGAGTTTCGTGCGGGACATCCTGCATGACGACCGCAACATGGCCATCGCCGCGGGCGTGATCACCACCGCGCGCATGCTGGCCAAGGCGGTGATCGCCGAGGGCGTGGAGACGCCGGTGCAGGGCGACCTGCTTGCCTCGCTGGGCTGCCACCAGCTGCAGGGCTTCTCGATCTCGCGGCCGATGGCCGCCGCTTCCGTGCCGGCATGGGTTGCCGGCTGGGCGCCGCCGGCAACCTGGGGCAACCTGGTCAACGAACGGCAGTCGCTGCTGGCCGGCGAAACGACCGGGCAGTGACGCGCGGCAGTGCCTGACGCGCTGCGCCGACCTGCTAAGATCGACGCCGTTGACCGGGACGCAGGCCCGGCGGGGAGCGTGGCATGAAACCGATGGCTGGCCGGCAAGGCATCATCTCGCTGAAGATCAAGGACGCCGCGTCGCTGTACAACGCGTACATGCCGTTCCTCAAGCATGGCGGTCTGTTTGCGCCGACGGCGCAGTCCTATGCCCTGGGCGACGAGGTGGTGCTGCTGGTGACCCTGGCCGACGAGACCGAGCGCCTGTCGGTGGTGGGCAAGGTGGTGTGGATCAGCCCGGTCGGCGCGCAGGGCAATCGCACCGCCGGCATCGGCATCCATTTCAACGAATCCAGCGACGCGGAGGCCGCGCGCAGCCGCATCGAGAACATCCTCGCCGGCACGCTCAATTCCGAGCGACCCACGCAGACCATGTGACCTTCCGGCGGCCGCGTCGTGCGAGTCGGGCGTTAGTTCGCAAAGCAGCAGCCGTCAAGGCTTGTTGTACCCCATTGCACTGATACAATGCGCGGATTCGCAAACGCGTTTTGCGAAACATCGGGCGCCGGTGGCTTCGGTCAACCGGCGTAGTCGGAGGCCCAGGCCACGCCGATGCACCGAACTGGAGTCGTCGGACCGTGAGTGCTTGATTCAAGTTCCCACCGGTCACTGATGCGCCTGAGCGGCGCGGAGGTAGGTTGCATCGTGCTCGCCGAATACTGGCCTGTCCTGTTGTTCATCGCCGTCGCCGCCGGCCTTGGCGTGGTGTTGCTGGTGGTCGGCCTGCTCGCCGGTCCGCGTCGCCCCGAGGCGGAGAAGCTCGCCCCCTACGAATGCGGCTTCGAGGCATTCGAGGACGCACGCATGCGCTTCGACGTGCGCTATTACCTGCTCGCCATCCTGTTCATCATCTTCGACCTGGAAATCGCCTTCCTGTTTCCGTGGGCGGTGGTGTTCAAGCAGATCGGCCTGATCGCGCTGATCGAGATGGGGCTGTTCCTGCTGCTGCTGGTGATCGGCTTTGCCTATGTATGGAAGAAGGGAGCGCTCGAATGGGAGTGATCGATTCCATCAGCCGGGTGATGCACAACCCCGAGCCGTTGAACCTGGTCGACGACATCCTGCGCCCGGCCGGCGACAACCCCGTCGTGCAGCGCGGCTTTGCCACTACCAGCGTCGACGCGCTGATGAACTGGGCGCGCACCGGCTCGATGTGGCCGGTGACCTTCGGGCTGGCCTGCTGCGCGGTGGAGATGATGCACGCCGGCGTGGCGCGGCTCGACCTTGATCGCTACGGCGTGATCTTCCGTCCCAGCCCGCGCCAGTCCGACGTGATGATCGTCGCCGGCACCCTGGTCAACAAGATGGCCCCGGCGCTGCGCAAGGTCTACGACCAGATGCCCGAGCCGAAGTGGGTCATCTCGATGGGCTCCTGCGCCAACGGCGGCGGCTACTACCACTATTCCTATTCCGTGGTGCGCGGCTGCGACCGC
>CALCWL010000233.1 GCA_937906285.1 uncultured Rhodanobacter sp.
TAGGTGTTGTAGGCCGGACAGCCGAACGCGCGCTCGATGATCTCGCGCTGGAACTCGTGCAGGGATTCCGCGGCGCCGATGATGCTCTGCGGCGCGACCACGCGGCGACCGGTGTCGAGCAGCCACTGCGCCAGCCGCACCAGCGGGCCGACGTAGCCGACGATGACCTGGGGCCGGTAGCGGTCGATCGCATCGGCGAACTCGGCCATGTTCGCGTCAGTCATGTTGAAGCTGTTGAGCACGTGGCGGGCGAACGCCGCGTTGTACACGCGATCCTTGAACTGCTGGAACCGGTGCGGCGTGCCCACCGCCCCGCCCCATACGAACAGCGTGCGCCGGCCCATCCGCGAGCCGGCCCAGCCGTAGCCGCGCCACATCACCGCGGTGCGCCGCTCGTAGCTTTCGCGGGTGTAGCCGAAACGCAGCGGGTCGCCGGTGGAGCCACCGGTGGCCTTGGTCAGCACGCGGTCGTGCCAGCCTTCGGCCTGCAACGCGTCGAAGTGCTGGCGGATGTCGGATTTGGTCAGCACGGGAAGCCGTGCGTAGTCGTCCAGGCTGCGGATGTCGGCGACGGCAATGCCCGCTTCGCGCCAGCGCTGCCGGTAGTACGGAACCGTCCGCTCGCAGTGCTCCAGCAACTGCTTCAGGCGCTGCCACTGCAGAGCGGCGATCTGCTCCGGCGCCAGCCACTGGTCGCGCTGGTAGTCGGCCAGGTAGGCCAGCGTGTGCCGACGCCGCAGGCCGCTCTCCCACAACGGGTAGAGCACGCGGGAAAACGCCTTCTCGTACCACGATGTCTTCATGGATCCCCCCAGGCGCGGGCACCGGCCCACGCCAGCAGACGGCCGAGCGGGCGCGGTTGGCCGGCAGCGTAGCGCTGGTGCAGGCTTTGCAACTGGGCGATGTCGGCGCGGCTCCAGCACTGCAGCAGCAGGGTCAGCAGCGCGTAGGACGCGGTCAGCACGAACGCGCCCAGCAGCAGGGTCGGGATCGGTCCGAGCTGTGCGGCGTGCACCAGCGAGGCGAGCCCGGCGGCCAGCGCCGCGGCAAGCACGATGCGCAGCAGCCGCAGCCACTCCAGCTGCACGCCGCTGATGCGGATGCCGATGGTCAGGTAGGAGGCGGCAATGACGAACAGCAGGATCACGATGGCGGCCACCGAACCGTACAGCCCGAACCGCGCGATCAGCACGTAGTCGAGCAGCATCTTCAGCACGCCCAGCACGATGGTGAGGATCAGCACCACGTTCTGCCGATCCGCACTGACCAGCAGGCTGGTGGCGCCCTGGGTCACCGTGCCCATCGCACAGGCAAACAGGCACCAGCCGAACACCGGCGCCGCGGCGGCATAGGTCGCGCCGTAGAGCAGGCCGATCACCGCGCCGGCGAAGGTGCCGCCGAAGGCCACCACCGGCGCCGCCAGCAGGGCGAGGTAGCTGGTCACGGCGACGAAGCGCCGGCCGCCGGCCTCACGCCCCTGGCTCTGCGCCTTGGCCATCATCGGCAGCAGCACCGCGCCAAACACGCCCGGTACCAGCAGCATGATGCCGGTCGCCAACTGGTAGGCGACCTTGAAATAGCCGGCCGAGGTGGCGCTGTCGAACAGGTTGAGGAACAGGATCTCCACGTCGCTGGCGATCAGGAAGCCCAGGATGATGGTGACCGAAACGATGCGCAGGTGCCGGCGCACCCGCTGCTGCAACACCTCGGGTACGGCCCGTGCGCCGGGGTGCTGCGCCAGCAGGCGCCGCGCCTGGTGGCGCGAAGTGAGCAGGAACACCGCGCCGGAGATCAGGTAGACCACCAGGAACCAGAAGATCGACGCTCCCAGCAGCATCGCCGCCGCCACCATCAACAGATTCAGCGGCGCGGAGATCAGGCTGACCTTGGCGGTGGCGTCGAACGCCTCGAAACCCTTGGCGACGGCGATGTTGAACATGTAAGGCGCACGCATCGCCACGGCAATGGCAAGCATGACGAACTCGGTGACGCGCAGGTCGGCGGCGAAGCGGGCGCCGAACAGCAGGTACAGCGCCAGCGCCAGCACCATCACCACGAGCAGGTGCCACATCTGCATGCGGCGCAGGTAGCGCACCACCGGCACGATCAGCTCGTGCTGGTCGGCGCCGCGCAGCTCGGCGACGAACTTGATCACGCCGGTGGTGATACCCGAGTTGGTCGCCACCACGCCGATCGCGGCGAACCAGATGAACAGGCCGTAGATACCGTAATGCTGCGGTCCCAGCTGGCGCGCGATCAGGATCGCCGCCAGCATCCCCAGCGAGTACTCGACGTAGATGCCGACGGAGGAGAACAGGGTGTTGCGCAAGGCGCGGCTGCGAATGCTCATGAGCCGATCAGCAAGATGGTGGTGAGGACGTACAACGCCACGATGCTGGCCACCGACACGGTCAACCAGCGCATCCAGTGATCGGTCAGGCGCAGCAGCGGCACGCCGGGCCAACGCTGGCGCGCGCCCATGTAATGGCCCACCACCAGCGCGATCAGCAGGTACATCACCACGGTATAGCTGCGGCTGAGGAAGAACGCCGCGGAGAACAGCCCATACAGCGACAGCAGCAGGGTGAACGCGATCGCCCGCTCGCCCTGCCACGTGCCGGCCTGCGCCGACTCGACGGCCGCTTCGGGCTGGTGGCGCATCACGGTGATCATCATCCAGAAACCGTAGGTAGTGAACGCCAGCCACAGGGTGTAGCCCAGAAACCCGGTTTCGGCCAGCACCAGCACCCAGGAGTTGTGCGCAGTGAGCTGATTGTAGTCGGTGAAGTTGCCGGGACCGACGCCGAGCAGCGGGTTGGAAAAGAACATGTGCATGCCCTCGTACCAGGCATCCACCCGGCCGAACGCGGACGATTCGTCCGGGTCCAGCTCCTGCATGCGCGAGGACAGCAGGCGCATCACCACCAGTCCCAGCACGCCCAGCACACCGGCGGTGAACATGCCGCGGCGTTTCCATACGAAGATGCCGCCGACCACCAGCACCGCCAGCATGGCACCGCGCGAATTGGTCAGGTATACGCCGTACAACAGCAGCGCCGCGGCAGCCAGCCACCACAGCCGACGCAGGAAACCGCCCCCGCTGCTGAGGAAGAACGCCATCGGCAGCGTGGCGGCAAACAGCAGGCCCACGTCGTTGGGGTCGTTGAAGATGCCCACGTAGCGCACGCGCCCGTCCTCACCCAGCGG
>CALCWL010000234.1 GCA_937906285.1 uncultured Rhodanobacter sp.
CCCGATCCGATGATGCCGCTGCGAGCCTGCTGCCGCGCATCACCGGGCGCAGCAGTTCCCATTACACCCGTCTGGCGCGCATGTTCGCGCTCGAGCTGGGCGTGGCCTGCGAGTTCGCTCCGGTGTGCGACCTGGCCTCGCTGGACGAGCGCAGCTACGCGGGCAACCCCGCGCTCAAGTTGCCGGTGCTCGATCATGGCGGGACGGTGGTCTTCGGGGCCGAAAACATTTGCCGCACGCTGGCCGAGCTCGCCCCGCGCCACGCCGTGATCCTCTGGCCGGAGAACCTGCGTGACGCGTCGGCGCGCAACGCGCAGGAACTGGTCTGGCACGCGATGCAGGCCCAGGTGCAGCTTGGTTTCGGCACGCAGATCGCGGGGCTTTCGCCGGACAGCATCTACTTCGTCAAGGCCGCCGCGGGCCTGCGCAACGCGCTGGCGTGGCTCGACGAGCGGGTGCCGCCGATCATCGCCGCATTGCCGCCGCACGACCTGAGCCTGCTGCAAGTGTCGCTGTTCTGCCTGCTCGAACACCTGACCTTTCGCACCACCGTGCCGCTCGCGCCGTATGTGCGGCTCGGCGATTTCGCCCGCGCCTTCGGGCAGCGGCCTTCGGCGCGAAGCACCGTCTATCGGTTTGACACTCCCGCTCGGGATTGAAGCGGCCGGCCCCGGCGAAACGATGCACTGAGCCTGGCGGCGTCAGCTCGCCTCCGCGCGCACCAGCCACACTTCGCCGCGGCGTGCGCGCGGCAGGCCGTTGAACAAGGCGAACCAGGGCGCGAGCAGGCGCACGGTCCAGCCCAGCCGGCGGATGCGGCGGAACGGGCTGGAGACCGCGCGTTCGGCGCGGATGGTGAAGCCGGCTTCCTGCAGCGCCTTTTCCAGCACCCAGGGGCTCAGCGGCGTGATGTGGCCCTGTTCGCGATAGTCGGTGTCGCGAAACCACTGGAACTGGCCCGTGCGCAGGAACAGCGCCTGCGATACCGGGTTGGCGATGTTCGGCGTGGACAGCACCAGCTGCCCGCCCACCGGCAGCAGGGCGCGGATCTGTCGCAGCACTTCGCGCGGGTTTTCCAGGTGCTCGACGATTTCCAGCGCCATCACCGCGTCGAAACCCTGCGGCCATTGCGCGGCGAACGCGCCGTTGAGGTCGGCCGCGACGAAGGGCACGTCGGTCGGCTTGAAGCTTTCGGGGAACAGGTCGCTGGCGGTGACCTGGAAACCCAGGTCGGTCAGCCGCAACGACATCGCGCCGCTGCCGGCGCCGAACTCCAGCACGCGCGCGCCGGCGTTCGCTGCGCCGACCAGCAGGTCGGCCGCTGCTTCATGCAGTCCGGGGGCGGCGTAAATCGGCAGACCCTTGTACTCGCGCATCGATTGGCCGGCGAAGCCGGTGCGGAAGTTCTCGGCGCGCGCGCTGGCCTGGTCGGCCGCGGAGGGAGTGGGCATGGGCGTCGTGGTGGGTGGCTGGAGGGTTGGCGGACTGCAGTCACACGCGCCCGGTCACCGGGATCAGGGCGCCGGTGATGGCGGCGGACTGTTTCGACAGCAGGAACACGATCACGTCAGCCAGTTGCTCCGGCTTGACCCAGCGCGTGAAGTCGGCCTTCGGCATGTCGGCGCGATTGGGCGGCGTGTCGAGGATGCTGGGCAACAGCGCGTTGACGGTGATGTCGCGCTCCTTGAGTTCCTCGGCGAGCGATTCGGTGAAGCGCATCACGCCGGACTTGGAGGCGGTGTAGGCCGCCACGCCGGCGCCGGCCTTGAGCGCGGAGGCGGCGCCGATGTTGATGATGCGCCCGCCGGCATGCAGGTGCTTCAGCGCGGCCTGGCTCGCCGCGACGGCAGTGCGCAGGTTGACCCGGTAGAGCAGGTCCCAGGTGTCGGCGTTGCCGTCGGCCACGCTCTCGTAGCGAAACATGCCGGCGATGTTGACCAGCGCGTCGAGCCCGCCCATCGCCTGGGCGGCAGCGTCCAGCGCATTCGCCGCGGCGGCCGGATCGGCCAGGTCGACGCCGCCGATGCAGCGGGCCGCGCCGATGCCTGCACCCGGTGCGGGGGCACGGTCGATGGCGGCGACGCGTGCGCCCGCGGCCAGTGCCGCCTGCACCGTCGCCAGGCCCAGGGTGCCGAAACCGCCGGTGACGGCGACGCGCAGCTTGTCCAGTTGCATGGTGTTCTCCCGAGGCTGTCCGCCGGACAGAATAGCCTGCCGCGCAGGCCGCACAAAGAGAACCCCAGCCGATCAGCCGAACGGCTGCTCGATCGACGGGCTCTGCGGGGTGAACCAGCGTGCGCCGTCGTCGGTGATGTGCATGTCGTCCTCCAGCCGCACGCCGAACTCGCCGGGGAGGTAGATGCCCGGCTCGTCGCTGAAGGTCATGCCGGTTTCCAGCCGGCGCGTGTTGCCCTGCACCAGGTAGTACCACTCGTGCATGTCCATGCCGATGCCGTGGCCGAGGCGGTGGGTGAAGTACTTGTAGCCGGGGCCGTAGCCGGCGTCGACGATGACCTTGCGTGCAGCGGCGTCCACCGATTCCATCGTGGCGCCCGGGTGCGCGGCCTGCCGTGCCGCCTGCTGCGCGCGGCGCACGATGTCGAACACGCGCTTCATCTTGTCGCTGGCCTTGCCCAGCACGAAGGTGCGGGTGAGGTCGCTCTGGTAGCCGCCGACCTTGCAGCCGTCGTCGAGCATGATCACGGTGCCCTCGCTGATGTGCTGCGGCAACGGCGAGCCGTGCGGCGAGGCGGTGAACGCGCCGACGTTGACGCTGGCGTCGCCGCGCAGACCCTGGCGCGCGTAGGCCGCGTCCACCAGGGCGGAAATCTGCTGCTGGGTCATGCCCGGCTGCAACGCCTTCCATACCGCGTGATACACCGCCAGGGTGGCGTCGTTGGCCAGCTGCATCAATGCCAGTTCGGCCGGGCTCTTGATCGCGCGGCAGCCCGCGGTGACCGGCGTGGCGCTGACCAGCTGCACGTGCGGCGCCGCGGCGGCGATGCCGAACTGCTTGGCCGAGCGCAGTTGCTCCTCGATGCCCAGCGTGCCGGTGGCCATGCGCCATTCGGCCAGCACGCCGGCGATCAGCGCGTACGGGCTCTCGAACTCCTGCCAGGTGCGCACGTCTTTCTTGCCGAAGCTGATCTGCTCCAGCGTGCGTTCGCGTTCGAACGCTGGCGTGATGTAGACCGGGTCCCCCGATTTCGGCAGCAGCATGCCGGTGGTGCGTTCGCTGACCCACCAGTGCATGCCGGTGAAGTATTCGAGCGAGCTGCCGCCGCCCATGAACACCGCGTCCATCTTGTGCTCGGCCATCAGCCGCTGCGCCTTGCGCAGGCGCCCCTCGCGTTCGGCGTCGGTGATCGGCACGGCGCGCGGCGCCACCGGTTCCAGCGCCAGGATCGAAGGCGGCAATGCAGGGCTCGTGTCGTCCGCCCTGGCAGCGCCGGCACCCAGCAGCGGCAAGGCGGCGGCGCCCAGCGCGGAGTGCTTCAGGAAGCGGCGTCGCGATGGCTGGAGGGTTTCATCGTGGCTCATGGGTGCTCGCCTGGCATGGGAAAGGAAAGGTTCGCACACGCGGCGCGGTCACGCGCGCGCAGGCGGCCGCACGTCCGGCAGGAACACCGCCAGCAATCCCAGCAGCGGCAGGAACGCGCACACCTGGTACACGAACACGATGCCGTAGTGGTCCGCCACCACGCCGAGCACGGCCGCGCCGATGCCGCCGAGGCCGAACGAAAGCCCGTAGAACATGCCCGACACCATGCCCACGCGGTGGGGCATCATGTCCTGCGCGTAGACGATGATCGCCGGGAAGGCCGATGCCAGCACCACGCCGATCACCACGCTCAAGCCCACCGTCCATGCCAGCCCCACGTGCGGCAGCAGCAGGGTGAACGGCGCGATGCCGAGTATCGACACCCAGATCACCTGCTTGCGCCCGATGCGGTCGCCGAGCGGGCCGCCGAACAGGGTGCCGGCGGCCACGGCCATCAGGAACACCGCCAGCAGGTGCGTGGCGGTGGTCATCGACAGGCCGAAGTGGTGGATCAGGTAGAACTCGTAGTAGCTGCTGATGCTGGCCAGGTAGAAGAACTTGGAGAACATCAGCACCATCAGCAC
>CALCWL010000235.1 GCA_937906285.1 uncultured Rhodanobacter sp.
CCTGCGTGGCCTGGAAGGCAAGGCCGCCCGCATCAAGGAAGACATCGCCGCCGCGGCCGCCGCCAAGGCGAACGCCAAGGCCGCTGCCGCTGCCGAGTAATCCTCGCGCTGCGAAGGCTGCATCGAAAACCCCCGCGGATCGCTCCGCGGGGGTTTTGCCATCCGGAGCCGGGCATCGGAAAGCCGCGCGATGCGATTCCCGATTCCCGGGTCAAAGTCACTCCAGCCGCTGCGGCACCTGCAGGAAGTTGCCCTGCACGAAGTCGACGCCGCAGGCGAACAGCAGCGACGTGCTGGTGGCGTCCTCGACCCATTCGGCGATCGTCAGACGCTTCAGTTCGTGCGCCTGCTGGCATATCTCGGCGACCTTCTTCTGGCTGTCCGCATGCTGCGGCAGGTCCGCCATGTGGCTGCGGTCGATCTTGAGGTAGTCCGCGTCGATGTGGTTGAGCAGCTGGAACGAGTTCAGACCCGAACCGAACTGCTCCAGCGCAAAGCCGCCGCCCAGCTTCTTCCACGCGTTGACGAACTCCTGAGCCGGCCGCAGCAGGGTCATTACCTTGCTCTCGGTCATCTCCAGCACCAGCCGGCCGTGTTTCAGCCGGGCCTTGCCCAGGCGCTCGCCCAACCATGGCAGCAGGCTGTCGTCCTGCAGCGAGGCAGCGGTGAGCTTGATGAAGAACGTGGTCGGCTGCCCCTGCGGTTCGCGTGCCTGCAGGATGCGGATGGCTTGGTCGAGAACCCAGCGGTCGACTGCGCCGGTAAGGTTGTGCTTCTCGGCGATCGGCATGAAGAAGCCCGGCAGCACTTCGCCTTGCGGGCCATTCATGCGCAGCAGGATCTCGGAGAACTCGCCCTCGGCGTCCTGCAGGCTGATCGTCTGCTGGTGGTACAAGACCAGGCCGTTGTTGGCCAGCGCCTGCCGCAACAGGTCGAGCCAGTAGCGCTCGCGCTCCTCGTCGGCCTTCTCCCGCGCGGCCGGGTCGTGCAGTTCGACCTGGCTGCCGCCCAGGTTCTGCGCGGTGCGCAGGGCATGGCTGGCCTGGTTGAGGAGCAGCTCGCTGTTGGCGTTCTTCTCGCCGAGCAGGCTGCCGCCGACGCTGGCGGTGACGGTCAGCGAGCGTGTGCCGGCGTCGAAGATCTCGCTGCCGACGCTGTGCTGCAGCTTGGCGATCCACTCGCGGATCGCCTCGTCCGAGCGCGAGTCCAGCGCCACGCCGAAGGTGTGCTCGGCGAGCATGCCGGCGATGTCGGTGGCGCCCAGCAGCATGCGGATGCGCCCGGCGAAGCCGGCCAGCAGTTCGTCGGTCTTGCCCAGGCCGATGCCGCTGACCAGCGAGGCCCAGTTGTCCGGTTCGATCAGCAGCAGCGACTGGCCTTTCTTGCCCTTGGCTGCCTCGGTCACCGCGTCGTCGATGCACGCCAGCATGTGCTGGCGGTTGTACAGGCCGGTGACCGGGTCGCGCTGCAGCTGTTCCAGCACGGCCGGGTCGACGAGCTGCCGGCGGAACACGATCTGCAGGCAGCGTTCGCCCTCGAAGGTGGCCGGGGCGAACTCCACGGTGGCGTCGAAGCGGCTGTCGTCGGCGCGGCGCGCGCGCAGCGGCAACTGGGCCGGGAACTTGCCCTGATGGGCCTGGCCGCGCAGCAGCGCCTTCATTTCTTCGGCATTGGCCGAGTCGATCATGTCCAGCAGCGGCATGCCCAGCAGATCGTCGAAACTTTCGTAGCCAAAGGTGTCCAGATAGGCCTGGTTGGCGCGCACGTGCATGCCTTCGTGCACGTAGGCGATCGCGTCGGTGGATGAGTCGAGCAGCGCGTCGCAGCGGCGCTCGGTTTCGCGCAGCGCGGTGTGCAGCCAGCGCACCTGGCGGCGGGTATGCAGGGATTCGAATTCGCGTTTCAGCACCGCGATGAGCTGCTTGGGGTGGGTGCGCGAGGCCACGCCGCGGGCGCCGTGCACGAACAGGTCGGCGACCAGTTCGTTGTCCATGTTGCTGACCAGGCCGACCAGCGCGAAATCGCGGCCGGAGGCCTCCATTACGCCCATGGTTTCGTCCAGGCTGACGTCGGTGACCGAGGGATCGAACATCACCACGTCAGGCTCCAGCTCAGCCACCGCCGAGCGGACCTGCTCGAGGTTGGTGGCGCGCGCCGGTCGCACCGCGATGCCGCTGTTGCGCATCAGGCTGATGATCTGTTCGGCCTCCTCGAGGGAGTTCTCGACGAACAGGATCTTGATGACGAAGTCTTTTTTCATGGGGCGGGGCGTGGGTTCCGGGCAGGGCGGGCGCCCGTGACGGGTCCGCATGGTCGATGGCAATGAGTGTTTGTAGCGGATTCCGCTGTCGCTCGCCACCGGTGCGGCAGCCCCGGACCTGGCCGGTGGCGGCTCACAGCGGCCGCTTGGCGGGGTCGCCCGCCACCTCGCGTACCAGTCGCGGCACCAGGTAGCCGGGCAGGCGCGC